>NZ_JBXUOY010000244.1:0-7803 GCF_057196705.1 Streptomyces sp. ATLC9
CCTCCCGGCCGCCGGCGCCGTACCAGAATGCCGTCCATGACCGCGACCAGCAGCCGCCCCGGCGCACCCGAACCCACCGCACCCGTCGCCGCCCCGCCCGTCGTGGTGCTCGGCGAGTGCGTCGCCGACGCCTTCACCGTGCCCCCGCCCGGCGGCGGGGAGCGGCCCTCCGCCCCCTCGATCGGGCTGGAGGTCCTGCCGGGGGGCGGCCCCGCCAACACCGCCGTGGCCCTCGCCCGGCTCGGCACCCCCACCCGCTTCCTGGGCAGACTGTCGGGGGACGTCTTCGGCCGGCTCTTCCGCGAGCACCTGGCCGACTCCGGCGCGGACCTCGGCGCGGTGGTCGAGGCGGCCGAACCCAGCACCCTGGCCGTCGCCGGCCTCGACGCAGACGGCCGCGCCGAGTACTCCTTCCACGCCGAGGGCACCGCCGACTGGCAGTGGACGGACGGCGAGCTGGAGCGGGCCGCGGCCGGCCCCGCGGCCTGCCTGCACACCGGGTCGCTGGCGCTGGTGCGGCCGCCGGGCGGGGAGGCGGTGGAGCGGCTGCTGGAGAGGGTGCGCGGGCGGGCCACCGTCTCCGTCGACCCCAACGTCCGGCCGCCGCTGGTGGAACCGGCCGTCTACCGCGACCGGCTGCCGCGCTGGTGCGCCGCGGCCGACATCCTGCGGCTGTCCGACGACGACCTCGGCCACCTCCTGCCCGGCACCGGCGTGGAGGAGGCCGCCGGGATCCTCCACGGCCACGGCGCGTCCCTGGTCGTCGTCACGCTCGGGGCGGAGGGCGCGTACGCCTCGCTGGAGGGCGCGGGCGGCGCGGGGCGCGTACGGCTGAGGGCGCCGGCCGAGCCCTGCGCGGTGGTGGACACCGTCGGCGCGGGCGACGCCTTCATGGGCGGCCTCCTGCACCGCCTCCACACCGCCGGAGCCCTCGGCGGGCGGCTGGACGGGCTGCCCGCGGGCGTACTGGAGCAGGCCCTGGCCACCGGCGCGGCCGTCGCCGCCGCCACCTGCGCGGTGCGGGGCGCCGACCCGCCCCGGGCGCACCGGACGGGCCGGCACACACGCAGGTGAGCGCCTTACCGGCCGGCACCAGGACCTTCGGCCCGGCGACATCGCGGGCGTCGCCGCCTTCGCGGCCTCCCTCGGCAACGTCTCCCGTGTCGACGTGCTGCCTCCCACAAGCTGGGCGCCGCCGAGTGGGAGGCCGCCGGGAGGACCTTCCCCCTGGCCGGCACCCCCGTGCCCACCCCGGAGCAGGTGGGCGGCGCCCGGGAGATCCTCGCCTCCCACGGTCTGTACGCGGTGTGAACCCGGTGCCGGCGCGCACCCGTACCGGTGCGCGGAGCGGTACGCGAACCGCGTGGCCCGCGGGGAAACCGGCAGGCCACCCCGCGGGCCACGGTGCGAGCCGCGATCACCGGGCCGGATACGTTAGGGGGGTGCAACCGGCCCCCTCCTCCCCGAAGCAGCCCTGGAACCCGCTGCGCAGGGCACGCGCCCTGTACCGCAACGTCCCCAAGCGGAAGCTCGCGTGGCTGCTGCTGAAGGACACCGTCAACTCCGCCATGGAGTACCGGATCCTGGGGCTGGCCGCCGAGGCGGCCTTCTTCACCCTGCTGTCGCTGCCGCCGCTGCTGCTGGGCCTGATCGGTCTGCTCGGTTATCTCGACGCCTGGATCGGCACCGACACCATCGACAGCGTCCGCGCCAACATCCTGAACGCCTCCGGGACCGTCCTGTCCGACCGGGGCGTCAGCCAGATCGCCGAGCCGCTGATCGACGACGTGATCGAGGGCGGACGGCCCGACGTGATCTCCGTCGGCTTCGCGCTGGCGCTGTGGTCCGGTTCGCGCACGATGAACGTCTTCATAGACACCATCACCGTCATGTACGGCCTCGACGGCCACCGCGGCATCGTCGCCACCCGGCTGCTGGCCTTCGGGCTGTACCTGATCGCGCTGCCGCTGGGCGCGGTCGCCCTGCCGCTGCTGATCGTCGGGCCGGACGCGGTGGTCGGCTGGGTGCCGCAGCTGGAGCCGCTGGTCGAGATCTTCTACTGGCCGGTGGTGGTGGTGGTCTCCGTCGCCTTCCTCACCACGCTCTACCACGTCTCGGTACCGGTCCGCTCGCCCTGGGTGGAGGACGTCCCCGGCGCGCTGGTCGCCCTGCTGATGTGGATCGCCGGCAGCCTCCTGCTGCGCCTGTACCTCACGCGCACGGTGGACGGGCCGACGCTGTACGGTTCGCTGGCCGCGCCCGTGGCCGTACTGCTGTGGATCGGCGTCTCGGCCTTCGCGGTCCTGGTCGGCGCGGCCGTCAACGCCGCCATCGACCACGTGTGGCCCTCGGTGACCACCGCCGCCGCCCGTCGCGCCAGCGAACGGGCCCGCGAGCAGGCCGCCGCCGAGGTCGTCGCCGCCGCGGCGGCGCGGCGCGCGATGCGGGGAGCCGAGGGCGGCGACGGGGGCGAGGAGGAGGCGGGGGCCGTCGAGCCGCCCGCGGAGTTCCCCGAGCGCTGGACGAAGTTCCTGCCGCCCTCCGACATACGCTCCCGGCTGCGCTCCCGCCGCCGTGACCACTGACGGCGGGCCCGGGCGCCTCGTGGCCTCCCGGACCCGCCGTGCGTCAGCGGTCCCGTCGTGCGCCGTCGACGCCGGGCCGGATCACCCCTTCCGGCGTCCGCCGCTCTGCTTGCCCCCCTTCCTGCCGACGGCCAGGAGTGCCAGACCGAGGAGGAAGACGACTCCTCCGGTGATCACGTTGGTGAGGACCGTCCTGGTGGTGGACACGTCGCCGGTCACCAGCCAGGGGGAGACGACCGTCCAGGCGCCGAGCACGCACACGGCCATGCTCAGGCCGTACGCCCGCTCGAAGGCGACCGCGAGGGTCAGCCCGATCACGGCGAGCGCGATGCCGGTGATGAAGTTGTTGATGGTCAGCGCATTGAGCTGGCTGAATCCCACGATCCATGGCGAGGCCAGCAGGAAGACGCCGCCCAGCACGGTCAGCGCCTCCATCCCCTGCGCCGTCGGCGACGCCGAGGCCTCCGCGTAGCGTGCACGCATCCCGACGAGGTCAGGGTGTTCCTCGATGCGTGACGTCGGTGTGGCCATCTGAGCCACCTCCTCTGGGACACTTTCACCCTTATGCTCTAATCTTCCACCAAATAGCCGCGTATGTCTTCCTGTGGAGCGCTTTTGTCCCCCGTGGCCCGTGAGGTTCCCCCGGACGGGTGAGGACGGCCGGGAAAACCGGTGGCGCGGGAGCCGCCCGCCGTCCTAGGGTCGGCGGCGCGAGGGCCCGGGGGGCCCGGAGGGGCCCGGGCGACACGGCCCCGGAAAGCCGTCGACGATCCGGGAACAGGAGGTGGGATCCATGGCCGCCGACACCGCCGCCGCGGGAGCAGCCCGCGGCAACGAGCCAGTCCGTTCCATCTCCGCGGCCTCCGGCTGACCTCACCCGGCCCGTTCACGGGCCGCCGCTCGGGGGCCGCCCTTCCCGAAAGGGCATCCGCGTTGAGTCCTCTCGACGTACCCGCACACCCGGAACGCTCCGATCACTCCGCACATCCGCTCGCCCGCTACGGCTGGGACGGGCACACCGCCGAGGCCTTCGCCCCGTACGGACGCCAGGGTCTGACCCCCGCCCGTGTGGTCCGCGTGGACCGCGGGCGGTGCGACGCCGTCACCGCCCGCGGTCCCGTACGGGCCGACACCACGGCCGTCACCTCCCCGGACCCGCTGCTCACCGTCTGCACCGGCGACTGGGCCGCCCTCGAACCCGGCGGGCGCCGGGCGCCGTGGACGGTCCGTGCCCTGCTGCCCCGGCGTACCGCCTTCGTGCGCTCCACCTCCTCCAAGCGCTCCGAGGGGCAGGTGCTGGCCGCCAACGTCGACCATGCCGTCGTCGCCGTCTCGCTGGCCGTCCCGCTCGACCCCGGAAGACTGGAGCGCTTCCTCGCGCTGGCCTGGGAGAGCGGAGCCCAGCCGCTGGTGGCCCTCACCAAGACCGACCTGGCACCGGACACCGCCCATGCGGCCGCCGACGCCGGGGCCGCGGCGCCCGGCGTGACGGTGCTGCCCGTCAGCGCGGTCACCGGTGAGGGCCTGGACGTGCTCGCCGCCGTGCTCGGCGGCGGCACCGCCGTCGTGCTCGGGCAGTCCGGGGCGGGCAAGTCCACCCTGGTCAACGCGCTGGTCGGGCAGGATGTGCTGGAGGTGCGCGAGACCCGCGCGAGCGACGGCAAGGGCCGGCACACCACGACCACCCGCGAACTGTTCGCGCTGCCCGGCGGCGGAGTCGTCATCGACACCCCGGGACTGCGCGGCGTCGGGCTGTGGGACGCCGGGGAGGGCGTCGGCCGGGCCTTCGCGGACGTCGAGGAGCTGGCGCGCGCCTGCCGCTTCCACGACTGCGCGCACGCCACCGAGCCGGGCTGCGCCGTCCTCGACGCGGTCGACGACGGCACCCTGCCGACGCGCAGGCTGGACAGCTACCGCAAGCTGCTGCGCGAGAACCAGTACCTCGCGGCCCGTACCGACGCCCGGCTGCGGGCGGAGCTGCGGCGCGACTGGAAGCGGAAGCAGGCGTTGGGCCGCCACATGGCGGAGCGCAAACGCGGCCCGCGCTGACCTGCTCCGACCCGAGCCGGCTCGCACGGGCGGGCACGGGGCGGCGGAAGCCGGTTGCTGACGTCGCCCCGTGCCCACCCGCAGCGTCGCCCCCGCCCAGCCGTTCGGCCCCCGGCAGTTCCAGCTCGTCCTGTTGCGCCGGATGGCCGACTTCCAGCCGGACCTGGTGCTCGACGCGCTGCGCGCACTGGGCGCCGACCGGGCCGAGATGCGCGAGGCCAACCGCCGCTGGCAGACCGTCGGCCGCTCGCCGCGCTCCCGGGGCGCCGCGGCCCGGTACCGCTCGGTGCTCGGTGAGCCGGAGACGGACGAGCCGCGCCGGGTGGGGGACCTGGACTGCCGCGCGCTGCGCTGGCCGCTGCCGCTCTGGCCGGACCTGCGCCTGGAGGTGTTGACCGCGCCGGGCGGCGCCGTGTGGAGCGAATGGCTGGTGCGAGCTCCGGGAGCACCCGGCCCGGAGCCGCGCACGGTGGAGGACCTGCTGCCGTGGACGTGCACGGTGGACGAGGTCGCCCGCGCCTTCGCGCCCGCCCGCCCGCCCGGTGGGAGGCTCGGCGCCCACCCGGTGGCGGCTGGCCTTCACCGCCCCGGACCGGGCGGGAAAGCGGCACGAGGTGATCGCGGAGTTCACCCGGGGGCTGCTCCAGCGACTCCCGTGACGTCGGCGGCCGCCGGTGCGCCCCGGCCCGGCAGGGCCAGGCGCAGCCCCGCCTCGACCGGGAACCAGCCGACCCGGCGGCGCACCGGTGTGCGGCCTGGCCGAGCGGCGCGCACGGTGTGGCGCGCGCGGTCTCCTCCTCGACGAACCCGTGCGCGGCCAGTTGCCGCAGGTGATAGCTGGTCGCGCCGCTGGACTCGGCCGGCCGGCCGGCCAGACGTGAGGCCGTCGCGGGGCCGTACTCGCGCAGCGCGCCGAGGATGCGGATGCGCAGGGGGTGGGCCAGGGCGCGCAGTGAGCGCGGGTCGAGGGTGTGGACGGTGTGCTGAGGATCGGCCATGCGGCGACCCCGAGCTTGCAAAGAATCCTTTGCGGGCAGTTCTTTGCAAGGTTTCCTTCGCGGCCGGTTCCGCGCACGCCCGGCCCGGACCGGCACCACCGCGTCCGATATCCGCCGGTGGCGGACGGCCGCGCGGCGCACACTGGATCGCGTGATGGACGACGAGGCCAGGTACGAGGCGGTCCGCGGCCGCGACGAGCGGTTCGACGGAGTCTTCTTCACCGGTGTGCTGACCACCGGCATCTACTGCCGCCCCAGCTGCCCGGCGGTCACCCCCAAGCGGGGCAACGTGCGCTTCTTCCCCTCGGCCGCCGCCGCTCAGCGGGCGGGCCTGCGGGCGTGCCGCCGCTGCCGGCCCGACGCCGTGCCGGGGTCGGCCGAGTGGAACGCGCGGGCCGACCTCACCGGCCGCGCGATGCGGATGATCGCCGACGGTGTCGTGGACCGCGAGGGCGTCGAGGGGCTCGCCCGCCGACTGGGCTACAGCGCCCGCCAGATACACCGCCGGCTCACCGCCGATCTCGGCGCCGGACCCGTCGCCCTGGCCCGCGCCCAGCGGACGCACACCGCCAGGGTGCTGCTGCAGACCACCGCGCTGCCGGTCACCGAGATCGCCTTCGCCTCCGGCTTCGCCAGCGTGCGGCAGTTCAACGACACGATCCGCGAGGCCCACGCCTGCACCCCGCGCGAACTGCGCGCCCACAGCCGCGACAGGGCCGCCGCCCGGGCCCGGGAGGCGGCCGGGGGCGGGGGAGTGGCGCTGCGGCTGGCCCACCGGGGCCCGTACGCCGCCGCGGAGATCTTCGGCTTCCTCCAGCGGCGGGCCGTCCCCGGCGTCGAGGAGGTCACCGGGGAGGCCGGCGCACGAACCTACCGGCGCACCCTCTCCCTGCCCCACGGCCACGGCGTCGCCGAGGTCCGCGAGAGGGCCGGCGAGGCGGGCGGCGGCGGGTGCGGCGGCTGGCTGCGGTGCCGGCTGCACCTGACCGACCTGCGGGACCTGACCACCGCCGTGCAGCGGATGCGGCGGCTGTTCGACCTGGACGCCGATCCGTACGCCGTCGCCGACCGCCTGGGCCGCGACCCGCTGCTCGGCCCCCTGGTCCGGGGGCTGCCGGGGCTGCGCTCGCCGGGCGCGTCCGACCCGCACGAGGCGGCGGTGCGCGCCGTGCTGGGCCAGCAGGTCACCGTGGGCGCGGCCCGTACGCTGACGGGCGCGCTCGTGGCGGCGTACGGCAAGCCGCTGCCGGCCCCCGACGGCAGCCTCACCCACCTCTTCCCCGATCCCGGAACCCTCGCCGGGGCGCCCCTGGACGAACTGCGCATGCCCGGCTCCCGCCGCCGGGCGGTGCGCGCCGTCGCCGCCGCCCTCGCCGACGGCGCCCTCGTCCTCGACCCCGGTGCCGACCGGGACGAGGCCGAGCGGATCCTGCTCGCCCTGCCCGGCATCGGCCCGTGGACGGCCGGCTACGTCCGGATGCGCGCACTGGGCGACCCCGACGTCCTCCTGACCGGCGACGCGGGAGTGCGGCACGGGCTGGAGCGGATCGGGGCCCGCGCGCGGGACGCCGAACGCTGGCGGCCCTGGCGCTCCTACGCCCTGCACCACCTGTGGAACGCCACCCTCGCCCAGCCCCCGACCGAGACCGCGCAGAAGCGATGACCCCCCTCTGCGCCACCTGCCCCAGCCCGCTGGGCGAACCGCTGATCGCCGGGCCCGGCGTACCGGCCTCGGTCAGCGTGCCCGGACAGAAGGGTGGCGCCCTGGTGCTGTCCGGCCGGCGGCGCGACGACGCGGCCTTCGCCGACATGGTGCGGCAGTTCGACGCCTGCTTCGCCGGTGAGCTGAAGGAGTTCGACCTCACCCCGGCCACCGGGGGCCGCAGTTCCGCGAGCGGGTCTGGGCCGCGCTGGACGGCGTCCCGTACGGCGCGACCGTCACCTGCGGTGAGCCGGCCGACATGGCGGGTCTGGAGCCGGGCTCGGTGCGGGCCGCCGGGGGAGCGGTCGGAGCCAACCCGTTGACAGTGCCGCGCCCCCGCCACCGCGTCATCGGCGCGAGCGGATCGCCGACGGGGTACGCGGGCGGGCCGGAGCGCAGGAAGCTGCTGCCCACTCCGAAGGGGGCGGTGAGGGAACGGTGAACCGCCACGCCGCGGCCGGTGGACACC
>NZ_JBXUOY010000245.1:0-7798 GCF_057196705.1 Streptomyces sp. ATLC9
CCCCGGCCGGGGCGGCGGGGGGGGGGGGGGGGGCGGGGGGGGCCCCCCCCCCCGCGCGCCCATCCTGGCCGATGCCCCGTTTCATGCCGGCAGCCGCCGTCACCCGTACGCCGCGCCGCGAGGACGGTGCGCGGACGGGTGACGGCGGCTGCCGGCCGGGCACTACCCGCACCGCGTCCCACCAGGAGGCCACCGGATGGACCGCGACACCGTGACGGCGCGAGTACGGACGGCGCGAGTGCGTGCCGCGAAGGCCCCTCCGGCCGACGTACGGCGCCGGCTCCCCCGTACGGACGCGGTGCTCGCCGACCCCCGGCTGGCCGAGGCCACCCGGCGCCTGGGCCGCGCCCTGGTGAAGTCCGAGGTGGTCCGGGCCCTGGAGCGGGCCAGGGCCGGGGAGATCCCCCCGGAGTCCGTCGCCGGCGCCGCGGCCGAGGCGCTGCCGGCGACGGCCGGAGGGCTGCGGCCGGTGGTCAACGCCACCGGTGTGCTGCTGCACACCAACCTGGGCAGGGCCCCGCTGTCCAGGGCCGCCCGGGAGGCGGTGGACGCCGCCTGCGGTCCCACCGACGTGGAACTCGACCTGGCCACCGGCGCCCGCTCCCGGCGCGGAGCCTCCGCCCTGGACGCCCTGTGCGAGGCGGTGCCGCACGCCGAGGCCGCCCATGTGGTCAACAACGGCGCGGCCGCCCTCGCCCTGGCCGCGACCGCGCTCGCGACGGGAAAGGAGATCGTCGTCAGCCGGGGCGAGATGGTCGAGATCGGCGACGGCTTCCGCCTGCCCGACCTGCTGGTCTCCACCGGCGCCCGGCTGCGCGAGGTCGGCACCACCAACCGCACCTCGGCCGAGGACTACGCGGCGGCGATCGGCCCCGACACCGGCTTCGTGCTGAAGGTCCACCCCTCCAACTTCCGCATCGCCGGCTTCACCCGTTCGGCCTCCGTGGCCGACCTGGCCCGGATCTGCCCTCCCGGCGTCCCCGTCGTCGCCGACATCGGGTCCGGGCTGCTGCGCCCGGAGCCGGTACTGCCGGAGGAGCCGGACGCCTCCGGCTGGCTGCGCGCGGGCGCGTCCCTGGTCACCGCCAGCGGCGACAAACTGCTCGGCGGCCCGCAGTGCGGCCTGCTCCTGGGCCGGGCCGGTTTGGTGCGGAGCCTGGCCCGCCATCCGCTGGCCCGCGCGCTGCGGGTGGACAAGCTGACGCTGGCGGCGCTGGAGGCCACGGTGCGCGGTCCCGAAACCCCCGTCCACACCATGCTCCACACCGGTCCGGAAGACCTGCGGGCACGCGCCGAGCACCTCGCCGCCGAACTGCGCGGCGCGGACGTCGAGGCCCGCGCCGTGGACAGCGAGGCCGCCGTCGGCGGGGGAGGGGCGCCCGGTGTCGCACTGCCCAGCGCGGCGGTGGCCCTGCCCGAGGAGTGCGCCGGGCCCCTGCGGCTGGGCGATCCCGCCGTCCTGGGGCGGGTGGAGGGCGGACGGTGCCTGATCGACCTGCGCACCGTCCCGCCGGAGCGGGACGCGGACGTGGCCGAGGCGGTGCGGCGGGCGGCCAAGGCCGCCGCGAACGGCCGGGGACTGGGGTGAGGGGGGACGTGCACGTCATCGCCACGGCCGGCCACGTCGACCACGGCAAGTCCACCCTCGTCCGGGCGCTGACCGGAATGGAGCCCGACCGCTGGGAGGAGGAGCGCCGCCGCGGCCTCACCCTCGACCTGGGCTTCGTGTGGACGTCCCTGCCCGGAGCCGGACGAATCGCCTTCGTCGACGTGCCCGGCCACGAGAGGCTGGTCGGCAACATGCTGGCCGGAGTCGGGCCCGTGCCGGCCGTTCTGATCGCCGTCGCCGCCGACCAGGGCTGGCAGCCGCAGTCCGAGGAGCACCTCGCCGTCCTGGACGCGCTGCGGGTGCGGCACGGCGTCCTCGCCGTCACCCGCGCCGATCTCGCCGACCCCGGCCCGGTCCGTGACGACGCGCTCGCCAGGATCGCCGAGACCTCGCTGGGGAAGGTGGAGGCCGTGCCCGTCAGCGCCGTCACCGGTGCCGGACTGGAGGAACTGCGAGCCGCCCTGGTCCGGCTGACCGCCGCGCTGCCCGAGCCCGACCGGGCCGCCGACGTACGGCTGTGGGTGGACCGTTCCTTCACCGTGCGCGGCCGCGGCACCGTGGTGACCGGCACGCTCGCCGCGGGCACCCTCCGCACCGGCGACCGCCTCGTCCTCGCCCGTGACGACCGGGCGGTGGTCCGCGTACGCGGGCTGCAGTCCCTCAAGGAGGACCGCGAGGAGGTGGGTGCGGTCGCCCGCGTCGCGGTCAACGTGCACGGCGCCGGAGCCGAGGCGCTGCGGCGCGGCGACGCCCTGCTCGCCCCCGGCCGCTGGATCACCACCGGCCTGCTGGACGCACGGCTGCACGGCGACCCGGCGGACGATCTGCCCCGGCACCTGGTGCTGCACGCCGGTTCCGCCGCCGTCCCCGCCACCGTACGGCCGCTGGGGGCGGACACCGCCCGCCTGACCCTGGAGCGCCCCCTGCCGCTGCGGGTGGGTGATGTGGCACTGCTGCGCGACCCCGGGCGGCACCGGATCCCCGCCGGGATCACCGTGCTCGACGTCCGCCCGCCCCGGCTGGAGCGGCGCGGCGCCGGACGGGCCAGGGCCCGCGAGCTGGAGACGGCGGCCGGCGTGCCGGACGGCGCGGCCCAGGTACGGCGCCGGGGACTGGTACGGCGCGCCGAACTACGGGCGATGGGAGTGCGGCCCCCGTACGAGCCCGTGGCCGGGGACTGGATCGCCGACCCCGGCCACTGGGCCGTGCTGCGGCGCGCACTGGCGCGGGCCGTGGAGGAGCACGCGGCCCGGCATCCGATGGACCCGGGGCTGCCCGCCGAAGCCGCCCGCCGCGCCCTCGGCCTGCCCGAACGCGCCCTCGTCCGGGCCCTGGTGGCCGCCGGGCCGCGACCACCCCTGGAACACCGCGACGGCCGGGTCTACGGCAGCACCGCCCGACCCCGGCTGCCGCCCCGGGTGCGCGGGGCGGTGGACGCCGTACGCGCCGAGCTGCGCGCCGCGCCCTTCCGCGCCCCGGAGGCGCACCGGCTGGCGGAGCTCGGCCTCACCCCGAACGCGGTCGCGGCGGCCGTCACCGCGGGCGAGCTGCTCCGGATCGGCGACGGGATCGTGCTTCTGCCCGGTGCCGACGACCGGGCCGCCGCACTGCTGGCCCGGCTGGAGCAGCCCTTCACCACCAGCGAGGCGCGCCGCGCCCTGGACACCACACGCCGGGTCGTGATCCCCCTGCTGGAGCACCTGGACGCACGTGGTCTGACGGCCCGTCTGGACAACACCCGGCGGCGCTGCGAACCCCGGGCCGGACAGGCCGCCGCCGCACCGGACGGCTGACGCGCCGTCCCGCCGGTCGCACCGGCCCACTACGCTCCCTGCGCGAAGCGTCAGCGCGAGAAGGGGGCTTGCCGATGTCCGGCCACCACTGCGGTGATCAGTCCGGCGATCAGTCCGGCGGCGCGATCGGCGCAAGGACCGGTACGCGTGCGCGCGGGCTCATCAACGACGGGGACCCGCGCGTCGAGGCGGTCGAACGACAGCTGGGCCCGGAACTGGTCGAGCCGCCTCCCCCGGAGCGGCTGCGCTACCTCGCGGCCCTGGCCGTCGCGGTGTGCGACGAGCACGGTGACCGCGGCCGGTCCGTACGGGACGAGGGGCTCGCCGGGCACACGGGGCGCACCCGTTCGGCACGCTCGGAGCGCGGCCGCGCCACCCGCGCGCTCGCGGGCGTCCTGGCAGGGGTCCTCCTGTTCCTGCTGCTGGTTCTGGCCGCCTCGGTGGTCGCCTCGATGGCCGCCGCCGCCCTCGCCCTGTGGCGCGCCGTGCTCTGAGCCCGGGGCGGGCTGCTCCGAACGGGCCCGGGAAGTGGTGGAAGCGCGGGACGCCACCGAGGCTGGGAAGGGCGACCGCACCCCGGAGAGGTGATTCCCATGCCCCTGCTCCCCATCGACCGCGGTGACCTGGGCCTGCTCGTCCTCAGAGCGGGCGCGGGCGGCGTTCTGTTCGCACACGGCACCCAGAAGCTCTTCGGCTGGTTCGGCGGGCACGGACCGGAGGGCACCCGGGAGGCGATGGAGTACATGGGCTTCACCCCCGGCAGGGCGAGCGCGCTCGCCGCCGGGCTGGCGGAGGCGGGCGGCGGCGCGCTGCTGGCCCTGGGCCTGGCCACGCCGGCCGCGGGAGCGGCGGTCGCGGGCACCATGACGGGGGCGGTGTCGGTCCACGCCCCGTCGGGCTTCTTCGTCACCGGGGGCGGCTACGAGTACCCGGCCTTCCTGGGCTTCGTCGCCACCTGCCTGAGCATCACCGGGCCGGGACGCCACTCCCTGGACCATGTGCTGGGCCACCGCCTCAACCGCCCCTGGGTGATGGCGGCCGCCTTCGCGGCGAGTACCGCGGCCGCCGCCGTCGTCCTGCGCCGCCGGGCGGGCGCGCTCGGCAGCGGACCGGAGCAGGCGACGCCTCCCGGCGCGGGCCCCGTCCCGGACTGACGGAGGCGGCAGCACTTCCGAGGGGGCGTCCGGCGCAGGGCGCGGAGCCGTTGTCAGTCATCGACCACCGGGTAACCGCGACTCCTGGTTTCCGCCGAAGAAGGACCGGCGGAAGAAGCACTGACCGGACAGCACCCGGCCCTTCCAGTTACGGAACGATCACAACGCCACACGCAGCGTGGGTGATCGTGCAGTCTGGCCAGGCCGCCCCCCGCGCGTCATCCGCAGTTTGGAGCACCATGCACCCGCACGACCCGAACCAGCCTCAGCAGCCCCACCCCGGGTACGGTCAGCCTCAGCAGTCCCACCCCGGCTGGACGCCACCTCCGCCGAAGAAGTCCAACGTCGGGAAGGTCGTCGGTTTCGGCTGCGGTGGCGCTCTCGTCGCGCTCGCCCTCTTCGGTGGCTGCGCCGCTCTCATCGCCGGAGGCGACGATTCCTCCAGCGAGTCCAGCAAGGACAAGCCCGCCGCGACCGCCGGCAAGGGCTCCGGCGAGAAGCCGAAGGACGCCGCCGAGGGTGCGGACACCGACAAGGCGGGGTGGGACGACGTGAAGATCACCGGCTGCCAGGTGGACAGTGCCCTGTCCTGGGCGTCGGCCGATGTGGAGATCACCAACAACAGCAGCAAGACCAGCAACTACATGGTCCAGGTCGAGTTCGTGGATGCTGGCGGGACACGGCTGGACGAGGGGTTCGCCGCGAGCAACAACCTGGCACCGGAGCAGACGACGAAGGAGACGGCGCAGGGGACGAAGCAGGTGGAGGGAAAGGTGACATGCAAGATCACCGATGTGACGCGGTACGCGTCCTGATCTCGTAGCAGCCTCCCCGGCAGGGGCCGCCAGGAGAGGAATGCACCATGAGTGACTTCAGTGACCGCGTAGCTCAGATGACCGAATGTCCGGCCGTGCTGCGCACCCTGCAGGGCCGGATCGTGGAGAGGGTGCGCGAGATCCAGGACATAGCGGCGTTCGGCCCGCACCCCGGCCTGACTGCGCTGGATGACGAACCGGGCACCCTCTACCGCGGCTGGCTCTGACCACTTGTCGCAGGTCGGTCACAGCGCCACCAACACCGGGGGGGGGGGGGGCCATGGCCCGGCCGCCCCCATCCACAGGCCGTTTGGCGGAGGCGGATGGGAATCGAACCCGTTTGGATACAAGGCTGTGACCTGCGGTTTCGCCGTAAAACGGGACCAACTGCGTACCAGTTGATGCCAACACGCGCCAACCGACACCAGTCGATGCCCTCTCGCGCCCCCTGTGGGGGCACGGCTCGGGGGCGCGGTGACACACCTGTGGCCCGACCCCGCGACGGTGGGGCCGGGCCACGATGAGCCGGTCAGTGAGCCAGAGAGCGCTCGGCGACGCGCTCCAGATTCTCGCGGAACACCTTCGACGGGTCCGGGGTGATAGTCCTCAGAGCCACCATGCTCGTGAGGATCACGTCGCACAGTTCCTTCTGCACGTCGTCCCACGTGTGGCTGGCGCCTTTACGGGGGTTGCCGCCGGTGGCGCCGTGGACGGCTTCGGAGACCTCCCCGGCCTCCTCGGTGATCTTCAGGATGCGCAGTACCCGGTCCATCTCCGGTGTGGCTTGGCTGTTCTCGTCCAGCCATTCCACGAGTCGGTCGATGGTCTCCCAGGTCTCGTCTTCGCTCATGTGCGTGCCGTTCTGCGGGGCCGGGGCGCCGCCCGGTCAGAATAGGGCGTCCGGGTCTGGCGCGGTGGTCGAGTCGGACCCTAGCAAGCCCGCGGTTTCGGGATGTGCGCGATGGGTGCGCACTGCTCGGCGATCCACCGGACGCGTTCAGCGGTGGTCAGGCCGGTCGGCAGCTCCACCATGGGCACGCCGGTGCCGGTGAGCACCTGGTGCAGGGCGGGGTCGGTGTCGTCCTGAAGAGTGAGGACCTTGTCCCGGAAGCGGTCTCCGCCGGACTGCTGGTCGAACTGATCGCGGCAGTAGACGATCAGGTCGTACGCCAGGGGCATCCATGCCCGGCACATCGTTTCCATCGCGGCGAGCACCGAGGCGGTGCCGGGCTTGTCCGGGTCCAGGACGAGGCGGGCCAGGGCCAGGACGTTGGCCGGGGTCTTGTCGGCGATGAGGAGCTGCTGGTGCCGTGCGGTGCGGGCGGGCACGGTGAGTTGCTGGGCGAAGAGGTCGAGTTCGGCCACCAGGTCGAATGTGCCCTGGCCGTGCAGGACGATGGCCTCCATGAACGGGCTGGTCCGGGCGGGCTCGCCGGTGCAGGCGACGCCGACTCCCTGTTCCCGGTAGTAGGAGGTCAGGGCGTGGACGAGGGTGGACTTGCCTGCGGCCTGGGTTCCTTCCACAGCGATGACGGCGCAGTCGCGGATAGGCATGGTTCCCCCAAGAGGCTGGTGAAGGTGGGTGAGTGGAGCCAGGGCCACGCGCCATCCGCGCCGGCGGCGAGCACGCGGTTGACGTTCAGGCCCCGCCGCTGGTCCCAGCGGCCCAGGTCGCGGGCGTGGGCGGCGACGTAGGCGGTGGACAGGGAGTGCCGGACGTTGAGGACGCTGATGCGTTCGCGGGCCTCCGACGACCCGGTGTTGAGCCATGTGCGGTGCAGGGCGGTCATGGAGGTGCCGCGCAGCTCGGGCTGGGTGACATCGAGACCGAGTTCGGTGCACACGTCCACCAGGCGGCGTGAGGTGCCGGTGAGGAGGTGCCCGGCGTCGAACCGGGTGTCGATGTAGTGCGGGCCGCCGTCCACGTCGGCGGCGCGGCGGCTTTTCCACGCCTGCCGCGCGTCGTTCACGGGCTGCTGCGGGGCGGGGGCGTTGGCGGCCAGCACGGCGAGGTCGGAACAGAGCTGGTGCCCGGTGATCAAGTCGGCGTGGTCGGTGGCGGTGCGGATCGTGGAGGCGGCCGCCTCCACCAGAGCGGCGGTCTCCTCGGAGTTCTCGACATAGACGCTGGTGAACGCGTAACCGGTCTCTTCCAGGTCCGCCGGGCCGCCGTGGCGGGGAAGGTCCAGCCACACGATGGAGAAGCAGAACGGGCGGTTGCCGTTCTTGATCCGGTAGTTCTTCGTCCACTCCACATCCACGGAGGCGAGCCGAACGGTGCCGGACGGCTTGCGGGGCGGGACGGGGCGGTCGTGGCTGCTGACAGTGATCATGGTTCTCCTCGCTGAGGTGGGGGGGGGGCCCCCCCTGGCCGCCCCCCCCCCCGGGTCCCGAAATGGGGGGGCGCCCCCCCGCGGCGGAAAAAAA
>NZ_JBXUOY010000246.1:0-7750 GCF_057196705.1 Streptomyces sp. ATLC9
GGCCGCGGGGCACCACTGTCGCTTCCGCCCCCTCGGATGACCAGTCATTCACGGCTCCGATATCACCCGAACGGATGGTTCCGGTCCGGGTGACCACCCTCAGGAAGGAACACGTCGCCAGAACGTGGGGGAAGCCGCGGCGAAATCCCTGCGGAATTCCGGCCGCGGGACAACACTGGGGGCATCCAACAGGAGATACGGGGGCGGTCATGAACCACGCATCCAACCGAAGCACCACCACATCGCAGCGAGAGAACTCCACCATGTGTCAGCACCAGCCACCCTGCCCCTCAGCCGACTCCGCCGACCGGGAGGCCGCCCACCTCGTGGCCCACCATCCGGAGCAGGGATGGAGCCTGCTGTGCAACGGCGTCCTGCTCTTCGAGGACACCGGCGAACTGCTGCCCGACGGGCAGGTCGTCGCACCGCACCGGCCGACCGCGGCTCAGCCGTCGTACTCGCCCATCGGGGGGCAGGAGCAGACCAGGTTGCGGTCACCGTAGGCGCCGTCGACGCGCCGCACCGGCGGCCAGTACTTGTCGGCCGCCGTGACACCGGCCGGGAACACCGCCTCCTCACGCCCGTAGGAGTGCTCCCACCCACCGGCGAGCTGCGCGGCGGTGTGGGGCGCGTTGCGCAACGGGTTGTCCTGCGCGTCCCACTCCCCCGAGGCGACCTTCTCGATCTCGGCCCGGATCGCGATCATCGCGTCGCAGAAGCGGTCCAGCTCCGCCAGGTCCTCGCTCTCGGTGGGCTCGATCATCAGCGTCCCCGCCACGGGGAAGGACATCGTCGGGGCGTGGAAACCGTAGTCGATCAGCCGCTTGGCCACGTCGTCGATGCTGACACCGGTGGCCTTGGTCAGCGGGCGGACATCGATGATGCACTCGTGCGCCACCAGGCCGCCCGGGCCGGTGTAGAGCACCGGGTAGTGCGGCTCCAGCCGCTTGGCCACGTAGTTGGCCCCGAGCACGGCCACCTGGGTGGCGCGGCGCAGCCCCTCGGCGCCCATCAGTCGCACGTACGCCCATGAGATCGGCAGGATGCCCGCCGAGCCCCAGGGCGCCGCCGAGATCGGCCCCACGCCCGTCCCGGGACCGGCGGCCGGCTGGAGCGGGTGGTTGGGCAGGTACGGCGCCAGGTGGGAGCGGACGGCCACCGGGCCCACGCCCGGGCCGCCGCCGCCGTGCGGGATGCAGAAGGTCTTGTGCAGGTTCAGGTGGGAGACGTCCGCGCCGAACTTCCCCGGCTTGGCCAGGCCCACCAGCGCGTTGAGGTTGGCCCCGTCCACGTAGACCTGACCGCCCGCCTCGTGCACGGCCGCACAGATGTCGGTGATGTGCTCCTCGAACACACCATGGGTGGAGGGGTAGGTGACCATCAGCACCGCCAGTTCCTCGCGGTGTCTGTCGATCTTGGCCCGCAGGTCCTCGACGTCCACGTCGCCGTTCTCGCCGGTCCCCACGACGACGACCTTCATCCCGGCCATCACGGCGCTGGCGGCGTTGGTCCCGTGCGCGGAGGAGGGGATCAGGCAGACGGTACGGCCGGCCTGGCCGTTCGCCCGGTGGTACGCCCGTACCGCCAGCAGGCCCGCCAGCTCGCCCTGGGAACCGGCGTTGGGCTGGATGGAGACCTTGTCGTAGCCGGTGACCTCGGCCAGCCGCTCCTCCAGCTCGCGGATCAGCGTCAGGTAGCCCTCGGCCTGCTCTGCGGGCGCGAAGGGGTGCAGTGCGCCGAACTCCGGCCAGGTGACCGGCTCCATCTCGGTAGTGGCGTTGAGCTTCATCGTGCACGAGCCCAGCGGGATCATGCCGCGGTCCAGCGCGTAGTCCCGGTCGGCCAGCCGGCGCAGGTAGCGCAGCATCGACGTCTCGGAACGGTGCCGGTGGAAGACCGGGTGGGTCAGGTACTCGTCGGTACGCAGCAGGGAGGCGGGCAGCACCTGGCCGGCGGCCTCGTCCAGCGCCTCGGCGTCCCCGGTCCCGGACTCCACGCCGAAGGCGCCCCACACGGCGGCGAGCTGCGCGCGTCCGGTGGTCTCGTCGCAGGCGACGCCGACGTGGTCGGCATCGGTCAGTCGCAGGTTGACCCCGGCCTCACGGGCGGCGGCGACGACCTCGGCGGCCCGGCCCGGCACCCGTGCGGTGACGGTGTCGAAGAACGTGTCGTGGACGACCTCGACACCGCCCTCGCGCAGCCCCTGGGCGAGGGCGGCGGCGTAGCGGTGGGTGCGGCGGGCGATGGCGGCCAGCCCGTCGGGGCCGTGGTGGACGGCGTACATCCCCGCCATCACGGCGAGCAGCACCTGGGCGGTGCAGATGTTGCTGGTGGCCTTCTCCCGGCGGATGTGCTGCTCCCGGGTCTGCAGGGCCAGGCGGTAGGCCCTGGCCCCGTCGGCGTCCACCGAGACGCCCACCAGCCGGCCGGGCAGGCTGCGCGCGAACTTCTCCCGCACCGCCATGAACCCGGCGTGCGGCCCGCCGAAGCCCATCGGCACGCCGAAGCGCTGGCTGGAGCCCACCGCGATGTCGGCGCCCAGCTCGCCGGGAGAGGTCAGCAGGGTCAGGGCGAGCAGGTCGGCGGCGACGGTGACGACCGCCCCCAGCCCGTGCGCCTCCTCGATCACACCACGCGGATCGCGTACGGCGCCGGAGGCCCCCGGATACTGCAGCAGCACACCGAAGACGCCGCGTTCGGCGGCCTCGGCTGGGATGCCGTCGGAGAGGTCGGCGACGACGACCTCCACTCCGGTGGGCTCGGCGCGGGTCTCGAGCACGGCGATGGTCTGCGGCAGGCAGTCGGCGTCGACCAGGAAGACTCCCTGCCTGACCTTGCCGACACGCCGGGACAGCGCCATGGCCTCGGCCGCCGCTGTGCCCTCGTCCAGCAGCGAGGCCCCGGAGGTCGGCAGCCCGGTCAGGTCGGCGACCACGGTCTGGAAGTTCAGCAGCGCCTCCAGGCGCCCTTGCGAGATCTCCGGCTGGTACGGGGTGTAGGCCGTGTACCAGGCGGGGTTCTCCATGACGTTGCGCAGGATGACCGGCGGGGTGAAGGTGCCGTGGTAGCCCAGGCCGATCATGGAGTCCAGCACCTGGTTGCGTCCCGCCAGGGAGCGCAGTTCCGCCAGGACCTCCGCCTCGCTGCGGGCCGCGGGCAGGGCCAGCGCCTCGGTGCTCCTGATCACCTCGGGTACGGCGGCGGCCGCCAGCTCGTCCAGCGATCCGTAGCCGACCTGGGCGAGCATCTTGGCCTGCTCACCGGCGTCGGGGCCGATGTGGCGCTCCTCGAAGGGAGTGCCCCGCTCCAGCTCCGCGAGGGAGGTGGCGGGAGGAGTTCGGTCTGCTGTCATCTGGAGGCCTCCTGGTCTGCGCGACCTGCGAGGGGCACCGCGGCGCGGGTGCCCCGACGGCCTCCCCCTCTGTCATCGCGACCTGAGAGCTTCACCGGTCCGCGCGCGGCCCGGTTTTCACCGTCGGTGAGGGGGGCTGCGGCGTCGTCCGTCGTGGCCCGCCCTGCTTTCCAGAGTGACCTCACCCGCGCGGTACGTGAGCCTGAGAGATTCCGGGGAGGATTTGCTCCTTCGGCGCCTCCGGTGCTTTCACCGGAGGACTCTCCCGCTCGGGGTCAACAGCCACTTCAGAGCCTACCAGCGCCCGGTGGCGCCGGCCTTGCCTCGGGCGCCACGCCCTGCACGAGTGGCCGATGCGCCGAATGTGCCGTTTCGTTGTTTGTGGCGACTGTTCGCGAGCAGGCGCCTCTTCGTGCGAGGAGTTGGAGGGACCACCGTGCAGACCGACATCGACCCGCGGAATCTGATAGGCCTCAAAGCGTTCGACCGCGCCGGACAGAAGATAGGGACCGTGGACGAGGTGTACCTCGACGATGCCACCGGCGTCCCGGAGTGGGCGGCGGTGCGCACCGGGCTCTTCAGCCGAGACGCCTTCGTCCCGCTGGGGCCCAGCGAGGTGGTGGACGGGGAGCTGAGGGTGCCGTTCGAGCGCTCCCTGGTGAAGGAGGCTCCCGACTTCGGCGTGGGCCGCCATCTCTCCCCCGAGCAGGAACTTCGGCTCTACCGCCACTACGGGCTGGGCGTGCCCGGTGCCGGCCCGCCCGCCTCCGACGAGGACATGTCGTTCGGGCGGGTCGCGGGCTCCGAGTCCTGACCGTCCCACGGCGAAAGCGGCTCGGAGGGCTCCAGCTCCGGATCGTCCACCACGAAGGTGCGCACCCGTCCCGGCGGCGACCCGGGCCGCTCGAACCGCACCGTGACCCGCCCCAGACCGCTGCCCTGCACCCAGCCCGGTCCGTACCGCGCGTGCCGTACGTCCAGACCGGGCAGCCAGTGCCGGACTGCCCCCGCTTCCGCTCCCCTCCCGCCCCGCCCGGGCCCGTCCGCCGTCATGGGCGGATCAGGGCTCGGCGGCCGGACCGTGCCGGAGAAGCCGGCGGCCCGGGCGCCGGCCTGGGCGAACAGATCTTCTTGGGTGAAGTCGGCCAGTCCGCTCACCCCGACCCCCAGCAGCCGCACCCCGGCGGTGGTGTCCACGCCCTCGACGAGCCGGGCGGCGGCCTCCCTCACCACCGCCGGGTCGTCGGTCGGGCCGCGTAGCGTCTCCGAACGGGTGAGCGTGGAGAAGTCGTAGCTGCGGACCTTGACCACCACCGTGCGTCCGGAGCGCCCCGCCGCCCGCAGTCGCGCCACGCAGCGGTCGGCGAGCCGCGCGACCTCGGCCCGGATCCTCGCACGGTCGGTGAGGTCGGTGTCGAAGGTGTCCTCGACCGAGACCGACTTGGCGTCGCGTTCGGCGACCACCGGCCGATCGTCGACCCCCTGCGCCATCGCGTACAGCGCTCCACCGTGCGCCCGGCCCAGCAGCCGCACCAGCTCCGCCTCCCCCGCCTCGGCGGTCTCGCCGACGGTGGCTATCCCCGCCCGGCGCAGGGTCTGGGCGGTGGCGGGCCCGACCCCGGGCAGCGTACGCACCGGCATCGGCGCCAGCAGCGCCCGCTCGGTGCCCGGCGGGATCACCAGCAGCCCGTCGGGCTTGGCCTGCTCCGAGGCGATCTTGGCGAGCATCTTGGACCCGGCCAGCCCCACCGAGCCGCTGAGCCCGGTGGCGGCACGGATGTCCCGGCGCAGCCGCTCACCGACCCCGCGGGCGGTGTCGGCCGACCACCGCCCCGTCTCCCCTTCCGCACCGCCGGCCTGGAGATCCACGAACGCCTCGTCCAGGCTGAGCGGCTCCACCAGCGGCGACAGCTCTCGCAACAGCCTCATCACCACCTCGCTGACCCGGCGGTAGAGCCCGAAGCGGGGAGTGAGGTATGCGGCGTTCGGGCACAGCCGACGGGCCTGAGCCATCGGCATCGCCGAGTGCACACCGAAGACCCGGGCCTCGTAGGAGGCGGTGGCGACCACCCCGCGCGGCCCGAGACCACCGACGATCACCGGCTTTCCGCGCAGACTGGGTTTGGCCGCCTGCTCCACGGCGGCGTAGAAGGCGTCCATGTCCAGATGCAGGACCGTCGGTGTCCCTCTCACACCCGTGATGCTGCCCTACGCCACTGACAGGGGCGACGGCGGACCGGCCCCCGTGTGCCGCCCCTGGTCAGCCCGCCCGGTTGCGGCGGCGCGCCAGCTCGTCGGCCGGGTTGTCCCCGGCGATCGTCTCCCCGGTGTCGACCCGCTCGGCATGCAGCTGGGACAGGGCGGCCTCGACATCCCGCCACACCACGCCGACCGCGATCCCGAAGACCCCCTGGCCGCCCTGGAGGAGATCGACGACCTCGTCGGGCGAGGAACACTCGTAGACCGTCGCGCCGTCGCTCATGAGCGTCTTCCGCTCCAGGTCCTCGCCCCCTCGCGAGCGCAGGTGCCTCACGGCCGCGCGGATGTTCTGCAGCGACACCCCGGCGTCCAGAAGCCGCTTGACGATCTTCAGTACGACAATGTCGCGGAAACTGTAGAGCCGCTGGGTGCCCGAGCCGTACGCCGGGCGGACGCCGGGCTCCACCAGGCCGGTGCGGGCCCAGTAGTCCAGCTGCCGGTAGGTGATGCCCGCGGCCGCGCACGCGGTCGGGCCCCGGTAGCCGATCTGCTCCACCGCGGCGCCCTGCGTGGTGGGGGTGGAGCGGGCCGGAGGCCGTATGGAGGATCCGCGCAACGGATACGGATCGCCCGCCGCCCTGCTGTCGCCGGTGCTTCCCACGCCGACCCTCCGTCCTTCACGTCCCGCGGATACGCCCGGGACCTGCCCAATCGACGGTAGGCAGTCGCTCGGGGTGCGTCAACGATCGCCACACTCGGCACGCCGAGTGATAATCACCCAAGGGGTGGTTTCGCGTGTCCCCGTCGCGGGAATGGGTGCCGGAATGGCCCGGTGCCGGCGGCGCTCACTGGTTGCTGGTGCCGAAGTCCTCCGGGGAGATCTGGTCGAGGAACTCGCGGAACTTCTCCACCTCGTCCTCCTGCTCGTCCGGGATGGCGATCCCGGCATCGTCCAGCACACCGTCGCTGCCGTAGATCGGTGTCCCGGTGCGCAGGGCCAGCGCTATGGCGTCGGACGGGCGTGCGCTCACCTCCACACCGCTGGCGAAGACCAGCTCTGCGTAGAAGACGCCCTCTCTGAGGTCGGTGATCCGCACAGCGGTGAGTTCCTGGCCGACCGCTTCCAGAACGTCCTTGAACAGGTCATGGGTCAGCGGGCGGGCGGGCGTCATACCCTGCTGGGCGAAGGCGATCGCTGTCGCCTCCCCCGGACCGATCCAGATGGGAAGGTACCGGTCGCCTCCCACCTCTCGCAGGAGAACGATCGGCTGGTTGGAGGGCATTTCGACCCGGACACCCACAACGTCGAGCTCGTTCACACAGCAACCCTAGGACGTGCGCGCCCCCTTTGGGTAGTCGGGCGCCCCGTGACCCGGCCCGTCAGTCGGTGCGGTGTCAGCGTGGCCGCGCCTTCAGCGCCGACTGCACCAGAGTCGCGTGCAGTCGCACGGCCAGCGTCGCCAGCTCCCGCGCGGTCGTCTCGGCGTGCGCCCTGGTCTGAGGATTGCGGTGCCGCCGCAGTGGCGCCACGACCTGTTCGACCAGCCCGGCCTCCCGCTCCGCGGAAGCCTTCACCACCCGCAGATGGCGCGGCTCCAGACCATATCGGCCCAGGTCCGCGACGATCCGGGCGACGGCGACTGCCTCGGCGTCGTACGCACCGTCCTCCCCGGGACCGAGCAAGCCGTAGGACTCCCACTCCGCCAGCTGCTCCTCCTCCGCCTCCGCGGCGGCCAGAAGCCCGGCGCGCCCCACACGCGCCGTGCGGGGGCTCCCAGCGCCGGCGGAGCCGTCCGAGTCGCGATCCCACGGGGCGACGGCCGAGGCCGGTCCACCCTCCGGCGCGTCGAAGGGATCGATGACGTCGGACGGTCTCGCCGGGCAGGGCAGGGCCACCTCCTCACCGCGGTCGAGCGCGTCGAGATGCTCCTTGATGACGCGCAGCGGCAGATAGTGGTCACGCTGCATCCGCAGCACCCTGCTCAGCCGCTCCACGTCCGCCGCGGTGAACTTGCGGTACCCCGACGGGGTCCGCTGCGGCTCCACCAGCCCCTCGGACTCCAGAAAACGGATCTTGGAGATGGTCACCTCGGGGAACTCGCCCCGCAGCAGGTTGAGCACGGCGCCGATGCTCATCGGAGCGGACTTCGCGGCGGGGGGGGGGGCGCGGCGGGCGCGCGGCGGGCGGGGGCGGGGTGG
>NZ_JBXUOY010000247.1:0-7683 GCF_057196705.1 Streptomyces sp. ATLC9
GCCGTCGCCTCCCGCCGCGCCGGCCGCAGGATCCGCGGCGCGCTGCTGCGCGCCGGACTGCTGCGCGCCGTCATCGCCCTGCCCCCCGGCTGCGCGCAGCCGCACAGCGTCTCGCTGCACCTGTGGCTGCTGAGCGCCCCCGAGGGCACAGGGCCCGCCGAGGACAACGGGATCCTGCTCGCCGACGCGGCGGCCGCCCTGCGGGCTGCGGCCGGACGCGAGGGCGGGGTGGACTGGGACGCACTGGGTGACTTCGTACGGACCGCGGTGCGCGCCTACGGCAGCGGGGCGGACGAACTGCCGGACTGCGCCCGGCGTATGACCGTCATCGAACTGCTGGACGACGAGGTCGACCTCACCCCCGGACGCCATGTCTCCCCCATGCCCGGCGGCGAGGAACTCGATCCGGAGAGCGCCTGGAGCGGCTTCGGCGAGGCCCTGGACGGACTGCGCGCCGCGGGGCGGACGCTGTCCGCCCTGGAACCGGCCGGGGAGGGTGGAGGCGGACAGCCGAGGACGACCGTGGGCGACCTGGCCCGGGCCGGAGCGCTGACCCTGCGCGGCGGCCGGCAGCCACCGGAGGGGACGGTCCGCGGCGGTGAGCCGGACGAGGGCGGCATGCCCCTGCTGACCGTGCCGGACCTGCTCCGGGGCGGCGGGCCGACGGGCTGGCTGCACCCCTCGGACATCTCCGGCCGCGGTGCGCTGGTGGCCATGCCGGGCGACGTGGTGGTGGCCGGGGTGATCCGCGCCTTCGCCGCCTGGGTGCACCAGGGCCCGCCCACCGTGCTCGGCGCCCAGTTGTACGCGCTGCGCGTGGACCCGGAGAAGATGGACGCCTGGTTCCTCGCGGGCTGTCTGCGCGCCCCCTCCAACGGCCGCCAGGCGGGCACCCACGCCTCCAGCGCCTCCCGGGTGGACGTGCGCAGGCTCCAGGTGCTCCAGGTACCGCCGGCCGAACAGTCGCGCTACAGCGAGGTGTTCCGGCGGCTGACGGAGTTCGAGGAGTACCGCGGACGCCTGGACGAGCTGGCCTCGCGCCTGTCGCGCGACATCAGCGACGGCCTGGCGACGGGCCGGCTGTCGGCCGGACGCTGAGGCGCGGGCCGGGGACGGGGTCGGGGTCGGGGGGCGCGAGTCGGCGACGGCGTTGTGCGTCCCCTCCGGGTGGACGGCGGCGATCTCCGCGTCGTCCGGCCCGCACTCGGTCCACACCGTCACGGAGATGGCCATGCCCCGCTCCTCTCCCGGGCCCGGGCTCCGGGCGGCTGCCGGGAGCCCGGGACGGCCCGCCCTAACCGGCCCGGCCGGCGAGGTGGCTCTCGATCTCGGCGAGCTCGTCGTCGGTGAAGTCGAGGTTGCCGGCGGCCGCGACGTTCTCCTCCAGCTGCTTCACGCTGCTGGCGCCGACGAGCGCGGAGGTCACGCGCCCACCGCGCAGGACCCAGGCGATGGCCGTCTGCGCCAGGGTCTGGCCGCGCCGCCGCGCGACGCCGTCGAGCGCGCGGACCGTGGCCAGCGTCTCCTCGGTGATGCCCTCCGCGGACAGGAACGGGCTGGCGCCCGCGGCCCGGGACCCGGCGGGGATGCCGGACAGGTAGCGGTCGGTGAGCAGCCCCTGGGCCAGTGGGGAGAAGGCGATCGAGCCGGCTCCCACCTCGTCGAGCACGTCGAGCAGGCCGTCCTCGGCCCAGCGGTTGAACATCGAGTAGGACGGCTGGTGGATCAGCAGCGGGGTGCCCAGCTCTGCCAGGATGCGGGCGGCCTCGCGGGTCTGCCCGGGGCTGTAGTTGGAGATGCCCGCATACAGCGCCTTGCCCTGCCGGACGGCGGTGTCCAGCGCGCCCATGGTCTCCTCCAGGGGCGTGTCGGGGTCGTAGCGGTGCGAGTAGAAGACGTCGACGTACTCCAGGCCCGTGCGGCTCAGGCTCTGGTCCAGGCTGGCCAGCAGGTACTTGCGCGAACCCCACTCGCCGTACGGGCCCGGCCACATGTCGTAACCGGCCTTGGTGGAGATCACCAGCTCGTCGCGGTAGGGGCGGAAGTCGCGGGCGAGGTGGCGGCCGAAGTTGGCCTCGGCCGCGCCGGGGGGCGGACCGTAGTTGTTGGCCAGGTCGAAGTGGGTGACGCCCAGATCGAAGGCGCGGCGCAGGATCGCCCGCTGGGTCTGGAGCGGCTTGTCGTCTCCGAAGTTGTGCCACAGGCCCAGCGAGATCGCCGGGAGTTTCAGCCCGCTGCGTCCGACACGTCGGTAGGGCATGGCGTCGTAGCGCGTGTCCGCGGCGGTGTGGGTCACGGTGCTCCTCTGCGGGGTGGGCGGGCCGGGGGGGGGGGGGGGGGGGGGGGGGGGGGGGGGGCGCGGCGGCCCCCCCCCCCGCCCCCGGCCCGGAGGGCCGCTCGTACCGCGGACGGCGGCGACCTCCCGCCCAGCTTCCGGGGCGGGAGGACGCCGTGCGGCTCCTCGCCGCGGACTCCGCCGGCTCAGCAGGTGTTGCGGCCGGTGTTGTTCAGGGTGAGGTTGCGGTAGGTGATGTTCGTGCCGCAGGGGCTCTCCCTGAGCGAGGTGTCGCTCAGCGTCAGGTTCTGCAGGGTGATGTCCCTGTTGCCCGGGAACTCGCTGCGGGCCGCCAGCCTGACCTCCCCGCCGCCGCTGACCGTGCCGCCCTGGGAGGCGACGGTGACGTTGTAGCAGTTCTCGATCAGGATGGCGTTGTTGCCGGTGTTGGTCAGCGTCACCCGGTCGATGACGGCGCCGCCGCTCTCGGAGACGCAGAAGACCCCGCGCCCGCCGCCGCGGGCGATGACCTCGCCGACGCGGATGTTGGTCGGATAGCCGCTGCCGATCCGGCCGTTGCGGTTGGCCATCCGGAACGCCGCGTAACCGGTGCCGGTGGCGGTGTTGTCGGCGTCGACCTTCCCCACCGTGGCGTTGACCGTGTCGTTGAGCAGCAGTCCGGAGTAGCCGACGTTGCGGGCGGTCACCGTCCCGATCGTCAGCCCGTCCACCCCGTAGGTCTCCACGCCGTGGTTGCTGGTGCCCGAGACGTGGACGTCGTCGATGCGGATGTCGCGCGAGCGCGACGAGCGGTCGCCGTGGTTGTCGATCCGGATGCCCAGACCGCCGGAGAGGCGCAGGTCGATCCGGCCGAGCAGCACATTGCCGACGTTGCGCATGAAGATGCCGTACAGCGGGCGGCCGGTGACGGTCAGATGCCCGACCTCGACGTTCGTCGTGCCGCGGGAGTAGATCGGTGCCTGGTCGCCGGAGCCGGAGCCGGTGACATCGATGGTGCCGCACACGTCGATGGCGGTGTTGCTCGGCAGCGAGACCCTGGTGCCGGCGCTGATCGAGCCCGAGCCCCGCACCACCACGCGCTCCTTGTAGGAGCGGTTGGGGGTCAGGCTGCCGATCGCGGCCTGCATCGCGTCGCGCATGCTGCCGCCGGTGTAGACGGTGCTGCCGCCCCGGCGCGCGGTCCAGGTGCTCCCGTTCCTCACGGCCTCGGCCTGGTACGAGCCCTCGCCGCAGGCGGCAGCGGCGGCCGGCGCGGTCTGGGCGGAGCGGGACTTGTGCGCCTGCTGTGCCGCCCGTCCGGAACGGTCGGCCCCGGCCCGGGGCTCCGCCGCCCCGACCGGGGTCGCCGCCGTCGCCAGCATGGCCGCCGCCAGGGCGCCGGCCGCGACCGCGGTGAGCCCGCGCCTCCTGACGGAGGGTGTGACTCCGCTTCTCATCGTGGACTCCTTCTCGTGGGGGGACACTCACCGCACACGGCACGGGGCCGCTCACGCCGGGCCGGACCGGGGGCCGTCCGGACGGGGGAAGATCGCGAGAAAAGTGCAGTAAGCGCTTTCTGGGTCCGTCAGTATTGCAACGTTTCATTCAGGGGGTCAAGAGTCGTGCGGGCACCTGCGAGAACAGCCGAACCGCGGCCTTTCCCGTGGAACGCACCGTCGAATTCCCCAACAGATCACCCCTGACCTGCTACTTCTCGCTTTCCCGGGGCGGCCTCCACTCCCGGGATTCCTTGTCCTCGGAACATCCGCACCGAATAGCGGGCGGATTCGGAAACCCGAAACGGGCATATTCCTCACCGGTTCGCCACGCGCGCGGTGAAACCGGCCGGACGGCGCCCGTCCCGGGAAACCGGCATCCGGGAGACCTCCGGCCGCAAGGCCGCCGGATCGTCCGTCTGGCGCCGGCCGCGCTGGTGGCCGGCGCCCGCGAGTGGCTGATCAACCAGGGCTACCAGCCCGACTCCGGCGCCCACCCGCTGCGCCGCACCGTCCGCACCCATCTGGACGACCGTCTCGCCGACCTGATCCTCGACGGCGCCCTGCGCACGGGCGACACAGCGCTGGTGGGCATCGACGAGCACGGCCTGACCTGCGAGGTCGTCGGCCGGCGGGAGTGAGGGCGCCGTGACCGGGGACGGCGTTGGCCGCCGCCCCGGTCACGGCGCCCGGGCCGTCAGCGGCCGGTCACAGGGACCGCTCCAGGCGCTCGGCCATCAGCCGGGTGAAGCGGGCCGGGTCGCCGGGCATGCCGCCCTCGGCCAGCAGCGCCATGCCATGGACGAGTTCGGCCATGCCCTCCAGGTCCGGCGCGGAGGCGTTCTCCGCGTGCGCCCCGCGCAGGCCGGTGATCAGCGGATGGCCGGGGTTGATCTCCAGAATGCGCTTGCTCTCGGGCACCTCCTGGCCCATGGCGCGGAACATGCTGCGCAGGCCGGGCGTCATGTCGTCGGCGTCCGAGACGACGCAGGCCGGCGAGACCGTCAGCCGGGAGGACAGCCGCACCTCCTTGACCTCGCCGCCGAGCCGCTCGGTCATCCACTCCAGCAGCCCGGCGTACTCCTCGCGCCGCCGCTCCCGCTCCGCCTCGGCCTGCTCCTTGTCCTCCTCGGTGCCGAGCTCGGCCTCGCCCTTGGCGATCGAGAGCAGCTTCCTGCCCTGGAAGTCGGGCACCGCGTCGACCCACACCTCGTCGACCGGGTCGGTCAGGATCAGCACCTCCAGTCCCTTGTCCCGGAAGGCCTCCATGTGCGGCGAGCTCTCCACCGCGCTCCGGGAGGGTCCGGTGAGGTAGTAGATGTGCTCCTGGCCCTCCTTCATCCGCTCCGCGTACTCCTGGAGCGTCGTCGCCTTCTCCGCGTCGTGGGTGGAGGCGAAGGAGGAGGCGGCCAGGATCGCGTCGCGGCTGTCGGGGTCGTTGATCAGCCCTTCCTTGACGACCGCGCCGAACTCCCGCCAGAAGTCCGCGTACTTCTCGGGCCTGGCCGTCCTCATCTCCTTGAGGGTGGCCAGCACCTTCTTGGCCAGCCGCCGGCGCATCAGCTGGATGTGGCGGTCCTGCTGGAGGATCTCGCGGGAGATGTTCAGCGACAGGTCCTGGGCGTCGACCACGCCCTTGACGAAGCGCAGGTAGGCCGGGACCAGCTCCTCGCACTCCTCCATGATCAGGACGCGCCTGACGTAGAGCTGCACGCCCCGCCGGTCCTGGGTCAGGACGCCCTGCGGCGGCCGCGCGGGCAGGAAGAGCAGCGCCTGGTACTCGAAGGTGCCCTCCGCCTGGACGCGGATGGTCTCCAGCGGGTCGGTCCAGTCGTGGCTGATGTGCTTGTAGAGCTCGTGGTACTCCTCGTCGGAGACCTCGCCGCGGGGCCGGGCCCACAGGGCCTTGCGGGAGTTGATCGCCTCCGGCTCGGACTTCCCGCCGCCCTCGCTCCCGCCGTCCGCGTCCTTCCCCGCCTCCTCGGCACCCGCCTCGACCAGGCGGATGGGCCAGGTGATGAAGTCGGAGTAGCGCTTGACGATCTCCCTGATCTTCCAGGGGGCCGTGTAGTCGAAGAGGCGGTCGTCGGCGTCCTCAGGCTTGAGCCTCAGGATGACCGAGGTGCCCTGGGGCGCGTCGCCGACCGTCTCGATCGTGTAGGTGCCCTCGCCGGTGGAGATCCAGCGGGTGCCCGAGGACTCCCCGGCGCGGCGGGTCAGCAGCGTGACCTCGTCCGCCACCATGAAGGCGGAGTAGAAGCCGACGCCGAACTGCCCGATCAGCGCCTCCGCGGCCGCCGGATTCCCGGCGTCCCCTGCCTTCTGCGCCTCCTCCAGCTTGCGGACGAACTCCGCGGTGCCGGACTTGGCGATCGTCCCGATCAGCCCCACGACCTCCTCGCGCGACATCCCGACGCCGTTGTCGCGCACGGTCAGCGTGCGGGCGTCCTTGTCGGTCTCGATCTCGATGTGCGGGTCGGAGACATCGGCCCCCAGCGAATCGTCGCGCAGCGCCTCGATGCGGAGCTTGTCGAGCGCGTCGGAGGCGTTGGAGACCAGCTCCCTCAGGAACACGTCCTTGTTCGAGTAGATCGAGTGAACCATCATCCGCAGGAGGCGGCTGGCCTCCACCTGGAACTCGAACGTCTCGGCCGTCATCGTTGTGGATTCCCCCACCAGTCGTCGTCCGTGCCCGGCCCCGTTCCCCGCGCCGACCGGCCGGCGCGGGGACCCGCCGGGAAATGCCTTCCCGGTGATGTTATGCCGGACGGGCCCCCGGGTGCGGTGCGACGGTACTGACGGCCGACACGGTCAGCGGGGCGGCCTGACCTCGCGGCGCCGGACGGCCGCGGTGCCTCCGAGGGCGTCGAGGAGGTCGGTGAGGAGGGTGCGGGCGGCGTCGAGGGCCGTGGCGCCGAAGCGCTGCCGGAGACGTTCCTCCAGTGATGCCCGGGCACGGCGGGCGGCGGTGACGGCTTCGTGTCCGCGGGGGGTGAGTGTGACGCGGCGGACGCGGGCGTCGTGGGGGTCGGGGAGGCGTTCGGCATAGCCGAGGCGCTCGAGTTCGGCGACCGCCTTGGAGGCGCCCTGCTGGGTCATGTCGAGCTTCTCGGCGAGGTCGCCGATGGTGGGCCGGGCGTGGACGAGGTGCTGGAAGACGTAGCCGTGGGACATGCGCAGATCGGGGAAACCGCGGGCGGCGAGTTCGTCCTGGACGGCGGAGGCGGCGGCCAGGCCCGCGAAGAGGGCGAGGGTGCCGGTGTCGAGGTCGTGGGGGTCGGGTGACTGCTCCATGGGTTCACTCTGCCATTGGACAGCCTCAGTTGCTCAACTGAAGTTGTACAACTATGGTTGACTACATGCCGGAGCTCCACGAACACCCCAATGTCCGCACCGCCGTCCGCTACCACCGGGCGGTGTCCCGCTTCGCCGCGGGCGAGGAACTCACCGCTTTCCTCCACCCGGACACGGTCCACACACAGCTGCCCAACCTCCTCTTCCCGGACGGCACCGTCCGCCGTCTGCCGGACCTGGTCGACGCCGTGCGGCAAGGACGCACGCTGCTCACCGACCAGCACTTCGAAGTGATAAACGCGGTCGCCGCCGGCGACCGGGTCGCCCTGGAGGCCACCTGGTCGGGCACCCTGGCCGTACCCCTCGGCGACCTGGCCGCCGGGCAGGTGCTGCGCGCCCACGTCGCGGCGTTCCTCGAGTTCCGCGACGGGAAGATCATCGCCCAGCGCAACTACGACTGCTACGAGCGCCTCCGCCCCGCGGCTTCGGGCGAGACCGGCCGGCAGGCGGGGAACGCGGAGAGTCCGCTCTGAGCCCGGGACGTCCCGGCACGGGGGGGGGCGGGGGGGGGGAGGGGGGGGGGGGGGGGCGGGCGGCGGGGGCGCGGGGGGGGGGCGC
>NZ_JBXUOY010000248.1:0-7551 GCF_057196705.1 Streptomyces sp. ATLC9
CGGCGGCCGGATGCGGCGCGGGCACGCCGTTCGCCGGACGGACCCGGCGGCGGCGGGCGGCGGGTCCGCCGGTGCCGTATCCCACCAGTACGTTCCCGGACTTCTCCGAGGCATCCGCCGGATCCCCGGCCGGCACCTCCGCCGGTGCGGCCGGCTCGCCCGCCGTACCGGCGGACGCTCCGACGGCCACCGTCACCAGCGGTGCGCCGACGGGGATCTCGGCGCCCTCCTCCCCGAACCGGGCGGTGACCACACCGCCGTACGGGCACGGCACCTCGACCATCGCCTTGGCCGTCTCGACCTCCACCACCGGCTGGTCGACGGCGACGACGTCGCCGACGGACACCAGCCAGTGGACGATCTCGGCTTCCGTCAGCCCCTCGCCCAGGTCGGGCAGGGCGAACTCGCGGACCTCGGCCATCAGCGGCCACCCCCGGTCGTCCCCGCCGCGCCGAACGACCCGGGCCTCTCGGTCCACTCCGACTCCCACTGGAGCCGGGCGACGGCGTCCAGGACCCGGTCCACTCCGGGCAGGTGGTGACGCTCCAGCATCGGCGGCGGGTAGGGGATGTCGAATCCGGCCACCCGCAGCACCGGCGCCTCCAGGTGGTGGAAGCAGCGCTCGGTGATCCGGGCCGCGATCTCGCCGCCGGGACCGCCGAAACCGGAGGACTCGTGGACGACCACGGCCCGCCCGGTGCGCCGCACCGACGCGCAGACCGTCTCGTCGTCGAAGGGGACCAGGGAGCGCAGGTCGACGACCTCAAGCTCCCAGCCCTCCTCGCGGGCGGCCTCGGCCGCCTCCAGGCAGACGGGCACCGACGGGCCGTAGGTGACCAGCGTGGCGGACGTCCCCGTGCGGCGGACCAGGGCGCGGCCGATGGGCTCGACGGTCTCCGGTTCCCGCGGCGACCAGTCGGCCTTCGACCAGTACAGCCGCTTGGGCTCCAGGAAGACCACCGGATCGTCGGAGGCGATGGCGGCCCGCAGCAGCCCGTAGGCGTCTGCCACCGTCGCCGGGGTCACCACGTGCAGGCCGGGGGTGGCCATGTAGTACGCCTCGGAGGAGTCGCTGTGGTGCTCCACACCGCCGATCCCGCCGCCGTAGGGCACCCGGATCGTGATGGGCAGCGGCATCGCGCCGCGCGTGCGGTTGCGCATCTTGGCGACATGGCTGATGAGTTGTTCGAAGGCCGGGTAGGCGAAGGCGTCGAACTGCATCTCCACCACCGGCCGCAGCCCGTACATGGCCATACCGACGGCCGCGCCCAGGATGCCGGCCTCGGCCAGCGGGGTGTCGGTGCAGCGGTCCTCGCCGAACTCGGCGGTCAGGCCGTCGGTGACGCGGAAGACGCCGCCGAGCGTGCCGACGTCCTCGCCGAGCACGTGCACCGACGGGTCCTCGGCCATGGCGTCGCGCATCGCGCGGTTGAGGGCCTGGGCCATGGTGGCGGGCTTGCGGGCGGCTCCGGACCCGGCTTCCGCCCCGCCCCGGGCCTTCCCGTCCGCCCTGCCCGCGCTCTTGCCCGTGGTCGCGGTGGTCATCGCCCGCCTCCCGCTGCGTTCCCGGCGGCCCCACCGTGCCCGGCGGTCCCGTCCTGTCCGTCGTTCTCCGCGTCCAGCTCGGCGCGCAGCTGTGCGGCCTGCTCCCCGAGCTGCGTGGTCTTCTCCGCGTAGACGTGGTCGAAGAGGTCCGCCGGGTCGAGCACCGGATCCTCGTTCATCGCCTCGCGCAGCCGCGCGGCCATCCCCTCGGCCTCCTCGTGCGCCCCGTCGCGTGTCGCGTCGTCGAACAGGCCGCGCTCGGTCAGCTCGCGCTCCAGCAGCGCCACGGGGTCGTGTTCGAGCCATGCCCCGACCTCGTCGTCGTCGCGGTAGCGGGTGGCGTCGTCGGCGTTGGTGTGGGCGTCGACCCGGTAGGTCACGGCCTCCACGAGGGTGGGCCCCCCGCCGCGCCGGGCGCGCTCGACGGCCTCGGCCAGGACCCGGTGGACGGCCGCGGCGTCGTTGCCGTCGACCAGCCGGCCGGGGACGCCGTAGCCGACGGCCTTGTGGGCCAGCGAGGGCGCGGCGGTCTGCTTGGCCAGGGGGACGGAGATCGCGAAGCCGTTGTTCTGCACGAGGAAGACCGTCGGGGTGCGCCAGACGGCGGCGAAGTTCAGCGCCTCGTGGAAATCGCCCTCACTGGTGCCGCCGTCGCCGACCATGGCCAGCGCCACCACGTCGTCGCCCCTGAGCCGGGCGGCGTGGGCCAGCCCGACGGCGTGCGGCAGGTGGGTGGCCAGCGGGGTGGACAGCGGGGCGACCCGGTGTTCGTACGGGTCGTAGCCGGTGTGCCAGTCGCCGCGCAGCAGACCCAGCGCCTCGGCCGGGTCCATGCCGCGGGCGACGGCGGCGAGGGTGTCGCGGTAGCTGGGGAAGAGCCAGTCCCGCTCCCGGAGCACCAGGGCCGCGGCCACCTCGCACGCCTCCTGCCCGGTGGAGGAGGGGTAGACGGCGAGCCTGCCCTGCTTGGTGAGCGCGGTGGCCTGCCGGTTGTAGCGGCGGCCCCTCACCAGTTGCGCGTAGAGCGTCCTGAGCAGGCCGGGGTCGAGATCGGCCCCGGTGCCCAGCAGTCGGTACGGCTCGGAGTCCGGCAGCAGCGGCACGGGGTCCGTGCGCGGCTGCCAGGCGGGCGGCGGCGCGGGGCGGTATGCGCCTGGCTGCTCCAGGACTGTCATGCGGCACCTCCTGGTGGGGGGCATCTGCGGGCGGGGAGCCACGCCGGATCCGGCGGACCCCCTACCGATTGTTCGGTCGTCGGCGCATTTTGGCTACGGGTGGCACCGCCCTGTGGACAAACGGTTCCGCACCGCGTGGGATGTCGGCAGGACGTCCATGGAGGGGAGGCGGCAGGCCATGCCGGAAGAACAGATGGTCCCCGAGGCGCCGGAAGACGAGAACCGGCCGCCCGCCAGACCGCTCGATCCCGTCGACCGGTCCATCCTGCGGATGCTGCAACTGGACGGACGCGCCTCGATACGGTCGGTCGCCGAACGGGTGCACGTGTCACGGGCGAACGCGTACGCCCGGATCAACCGCCTCGTCGAGGACGGGGTGATACGCGGCTTCACGGCACGGGTGGACCACGAGCGCGCCGGCCAGGGCGCGTCGGCGTACATCACCCTGAAAATCGTTCAGAACTCCTGGCGCGCGGTGCGCGAGAGGCTCCAGGCGCTGCCGGGCGCCGCTCACATCGCGCTGGTCAGCGGCGACTTCGATGTGCTGCTGCTGGTGCACACGGCCGACAACCGGGCGCTGCGGGAGCTGGTGCTCACCCGGATACAGGCGATGCCGGAGGTGCTGAGCACCCGCACCCTGCTGGTCTTCGAGGAGACCGACCTGGAACCCGAGCCGTGAGCGGCGAGCGAGCCGGCCCGCCCCGGCCTCCCGTCCCCCGGCTCCGCCCGCTCCTCCTCCGCCTCTTCCGCTACTGCCTGCGCAGCCCCTCGAAGGCCAGCCGCACCACCGAGTCGGCGACCCGCTCGCGGTCCGCGGCGTCCCCGGGCTGGGGGCGGTACCACTCCACGATGGAATTGATCATCCCGAAGAGCAGCCGGGTGGCCAGCCGGGCGTCGAGGTCCGAGCGGATGTCGCCCTCGGCGGCGGCGGCCTTCAGCAGCCCGGCCACCCGGTGGTCGAACTCCCGGCGGCGCTCCATCGCCCAGCGTTCGGTGCGGGTGTTGCCCCGCACCCGCAGCAGCAGGGTGACATAGGGCAGCTCGGCCGTCAGCACCTCGGCGGTGCGGCGGGTGACGTGCTCCAGCCGCTCGATCGCCCGCCCCCGGCCGGCGTCCGGCTCGTCCAGGATGGCGAAGAGGCCGTCGAGCGCGCGGGCTATCGCCCGGCGCAGCAGCTCCTCCTTGCCCCGCACGTGGTGGTAGATGGAGGACTTGGAGATACCCGCCGCACGGGAGAGGTGCTCCATCGAGGTGCCGTCGTAACCGCGCTCGTTGAACACCTCCACGGCCACCGCGAGAAGCGACTCGGGCGTGTAGGTGTCGCGCCCCGGCGACTTGGCCGGGGCCTTGGCCGGCAGTTTGACCGGCGGCTCGACTTGCGGCTCGACTGGCATGGCCTCGATGTTATCCACAGACGGCCTGCCCCTCTTGCCCCGACCGACCGTTCGGTAGCAGTATCTTCCTGTCCGTCCGCACACGGCGGCCCGCGCGCCTTCCACGGCCCGCCCGGGCGCCGTCCGTACGGCACCGCCGCCCGCCCGCTCGACGAGCTCGACGAGGAGTTGGTCCCCGATGGCCGCCGCACCCACCCAGGCTCCGCCGCTGACCCCGGAGGGGCTCGCGGAGAGGCACCGCCCGACGCTCCGGCGGGCGGTGGAGGCGATCAGCACCAGGGAGTACTGGTCCCCGTACCCGGAGCACCCCAAGGCGTACGGCGAGGAGCACGGCACGCTCGGCCCCGCCGAGGGGAAGGCCGCGTTCGACGCCCTGCTGGGCCGCCGCTTCGAGCTGGGCCAGCCCGGCACCGACGGCTGGGTGGGCGGTGAGGTGTCGCCGTACGGCGTCGAGCTGGGCGTGGAGTACCCGCACGCCGACGTCGAGGCGCTGCTGCCCGCGATGCGTGCCGCGCTCCCCGCCTGGCGGGACGCGGGGCCGGAGACGAGGGCGCTGGTGTGCCTGGAGATCCTGGCCCGGATCAACGCGCGCACCCACGAGTTCGCCCAGGCGGTGATGCACACCAGCGGGCAGGCGTACCTGATGGCGATGCAGGCCGGCGGGCCTCACGCCCAGGACCGCGGCCTGGAGGCGGTGGCGTACGCCTACGCCGAGCAGACCCGCACCCCGGCCTCGGCCCGGTGGTCCAAGCCTCAGGGCAGGCGGGATCCGCTGGAGCTGGCCAAGGATTTCACGCCGGTGCCGCGCGGCGTCTCACTGATGATCGGCTGCAACACCTTCCCCACCTGGAACGGCTACCCGGGCCTGTTCGCCTCCCTGGCCACGGGCAATCCGGTGCTGGTCAAGCCGCATCCGCGCGCGGTCCTGCCGCTGGCGATGACGGTGCGGGCCGCCCGCGAGGTCCTCGCCGAGGCCGGCTTCGACCCGAACGCGGTGGCGCTGGCCGCCGAGCGGGACGGCGAGGGCATCGCCAAGGAGCTGGCCCTGCGCCCCGAGGTCCGGATCATCGACTACACGGGGTCGACCGCCTTCGGCGACTGGCTGGAGGCCAACGCACGCCAGGCCCAGGTCTACACCGAGAAGGCCGGTGTCAACACGATCGTCGTCGACTCCACCGACGACTACCGGGGCATGCTGGGCAATCTGGCCTTCTCCCTGTCCCTCTACAGCGGCCAGATGTGCACCACCCCACAGAACCTTCTGATCCCGCGCGGCGGCATCGAAACGGACGCGGGCCACAAGTCCTACGAGGAGTTCACCGCCGACCTGGCGGGCGCGGTGGACAAGCTGCTGGGTGACGACCAGCGAGCGGTGGCGCTGCTGGGCGCGATCGTCAACCCCGGGGTCCGCGAGCGGCTGGAGGGGGCTCCGGAGCTGGGCGAGACCATCCTGGCCTCGCGCTCGGTGGAGCACCCGGAGTTCCCCGGGGCCACGGTCCGCACCCCGGCGATCGTCGGGCTGGACGGGGCGAAGCCCGAGTCGGAGGGGGTCTGCATGTCGGAGTGCTTCGGGCCGGTCTCCTTCGCCGTCGCCGTGGACTCCACGGCCGAGGCGGTCGAACTGCTGCGCCGCACCGTCCGGGAGAAGGGCGCGATGACGGTCGGCGCCTACACCACCTCGCCCGAGGTGGAGCGCCTGGTGGAGGAGGCATGCCTCGAGGAGTGCGCCCAGCTCTCGCTGAACCTCACCGGCGGGGTGTACGTGAACCAGACCGCGGCGTTCTCCGACTTCCACGGCTCCGGCGGCAACCCGGCGGCCAACGCCGCGCTGTGCGACGGGGCGTTCGTGGCGAGCCGCTTCCGCGTGGTGGAGGTCCGCCGGCAGGCATGACGCCCTCCGCCCGGGGATCCGGGGCCCTTTCGGCCCGGGGGTTCGCCGCGCGGTGTACCCCGGGCCGAAAGGGCTCCCGGGACGGGGGCCCGGCGGGCCGTTCTCAGCCGATGTCGGCGTGCGCGCGGATCCAGGTGTGCATGGCGATGGCCGCCGCGGCGCCCGCGTTGATGGACCGGGTCGAGCCGAACTGGGCGATGGAACAGACGCGTTCGGCGTGCTTCCACGCGTCCTCCGTCAGTCCCGGGCCCTCCTGTCCGAAGAGCAGCACACAGCGGCGGGGCAGCTCGGTGGTCTCCAGCGGGACGGCGCCGGGGAGGTTGTCGATGCCGATGACCGGCAGTCCCTCGATCCGTGCCCAGTCGGTCAGCGCGGCCACATCCGGGTGGTGGGTGATGTGCTGGTACCGGTCGGTGACCATCGCACCGCGCCGGTTCCACCGGCGTTTTCCGATGATGTGGACTCCCCTGGCCAGGAAGGCGTTGGCGGTGCGTACGACACTGCCGATGTTGAAGTCGTGGTTCCAGTTCTCCACCGCGACGTGGAAGTCGTGCCGCCGGGTGTCGAGATCGGCGACGATCGCCTCCCGGGTCCAGTAGCGGTAGCGGTCCACGACGTTGCGCCGGTCGCCGCCGGCCAGCAGCTCCGGGTCGTAGTGCTCACCGGCCGGCCACGGCTCGGGGTGGGGGCCGACGCCCACCTCCGTGCCGTGGCCCTCGTCGTACTGCACGGGCTCCTCCCGCACCGGCCGGTTCTCCGTCTCGCCTTCGCTCACCCCACGAGGGTACGTGTGGGGCCGCCGGTTCCGGAGGGTTCCGCTTCCTCCTCCGGCTCGCGCGGGCGGCCCCGGCGCAGCCGCCCGGCCGTCCGGGACGCCCCGGCCCCGATCCAGACCAGGAAGACAGTCGGCAGGAATACGGCGTCGGCCGCGATCATGGCGAGTGAGAAGAAGGGCAGGCCGAGGAGGACCGCGATGGAGGCGTGCTCCAGCATCATCACGGCGAGCAGCACGTTCTTCACCCGGCGGTTGAAGAGGGTGAAGGGGAAGGCGACCTGGGCGATCACCGTGCCGTAGGTGAGCAGCATGACCATCAGGCCGCTGCTGCCCAGTACCTCGGCGAGGGCCGGCCAGGGGGAGAAGTAGTCCAGATGCAGGGGGTAGTAGACGGCGGTGCCGTCCTGCCAGCGGGAGCCCTGGATCTTGTACCAGCCGGCGGTCGCGTAGATCAGGCAGACCTCGGCCATGATGATCAGCAGTACGGCGTTGTGGACGATGTTGCCCAGGACGTCCATCAGCCGGCGGAGGTCCTCCCGCCCGGCCCGTCCGTCAGCGGGGCGGGTGACGTACCACCACAGCCCGTGAACCAGCCACAGGCCCCACAGGAAGGTGGCCCAGCCCACGTGGAGCACCGGGCCGTCGTCGCCGAACCAGCTCAGCCGGCCGCCCGCGGTGGCCACCAGCAGGACGGCGCCGAGCAGCGACCACAGCGCGATGCCGACCGGGTCGGTGCCCGCCGCGCGCCCGCCGCCCCCGGCACCGCGGCGG
>NZ_JBXUOY010000249.1:0-7537 GCF_057196705.1 Streptomyces sp. ATLC9
GTGCCGCTCCGCCGCCCGCCGCTTCGTCGGCTGAGGCCGGCGGTGGGACGCGCCGTCCGCGGGGGGGCCGTGGGCCCGGCCCCCCCGCGGCACCGGTACGGCGTCAGCGTGCCCGGCGGGTCTCGGAGCGGTTGGCCTTGCGGATGGCCCGCAGCAGCTCGTCCTTGGTCATCCGGGAGCGTCCGCCTATGTCCAGTCGCCGCGCGATGGAGTACAGGTGCTCCTTGCCGGCGTTCTCGTCCACACCCTCGCCGCTGCGTCCGCCCCTGCCGCGCGGGCGGGCGGCACGCTGGTCGGAGGGCCCCTTGCGGCCGCCCTCCTTGCGCTCCCAGTGGTCGCCCACCTTCTCGAACTTGTGCTTCAGGGCGCTGTAGGCGGTCTGGTGTGCGCGCCGGCCCTCTCCGTACTCCTCCACAGCGGAGTCGTGGGCCTTGATCCAGGTGCGCTGCGCCTCCCGGGGGGAGCGCTCCAGGGTCGACGGAAGTTCCTTCCGTGCGGGCACGTTCCTCACCTCCGATCGGTCGGGTCCGTTACGGGTTCCCGGCCACCGGTCACGGAAACGGCAGGTGTCGATGCGCACCGGCAGGGTCACCCGCTTCCAGGGGACCGCGGCGGGTTCCCGGCCGGATCCCGACGCGACGACGAGACGCCGAGAGGAGTGCCGACCATGCGGTACGAGGAGCTCACCGGCCAGGTGCAGGCGCACGCGGACCTTCCGGACCGGCAGACGGCCGAGCGGGCCCTGCGGGCCACGCTGGAGACGCTGGCGGAGCGGATACCGGACGGGGTGGCCGACCATCTGGCCGCCCAGCTGCCCGGGGAGGCGGCGGAGTCACTGCGCCGGGTGGTGGCCGGGCACGAGGCCTCGCCGCGGCGGCGGGCCGGCGCCCGCACCCACGGCGAGCCGTTCGACCTGACCACCTTCGCCGGGCGGGTGGCCTGGCGGTCCCGCGCCACGGAGGACACCGCGGTGCGGGAGGCCACGGCGGTGCTGGAGGTGCTGGACGCGGCGGTCTCGCCCGAGCTGATGACCAAGGTGGGCCACGTCCTGCCGCCGGACATCCGCGAGCTGCTGCCGTCCACCCGCGCCGAGGAGTACTGAAGGCCCCGGCCGGTCCGGCCGGCGCGGCCGGAGCCCCCCGGGGGCGGGGACAGGCTCCCGGGGGCCTCGCCCGCGGGGGCGGCCTCTACCGGAAGCGGTTGCCCACCGGCTTGGCCCGCTGGTCGGGGGTGCCGTGCGGGGGCGGGTTGTACGGCTCGGGCGAGGTCGCCGGGCTGACGGGGGATCCGCCGCGCTCGCCCCGCGGCCCCGAGGGCGGCTCGACGCCGCCCGGGGAGCGCGGGCTGCCCTCCTCCAGCTGGTGCGTACGGGCCGTCAGCAACGCGATCACGTGGGCACGGCCGGCGTGTTCGCGCTCGTAGTGGAGCAGCCGCTCCAGGTCGTCGTGCGACAGGGCACGGATCCGGTGCTCCAGCTCGCCTGCGGAGAGGTGATCGTAGTCGGGGAACGGGAGTTCGTCGTGATCGGTGGTGCTCATCCGTTCCGGGTGTCCGGATCGGGGAGTGGGAAAACCCGGCGGCCGCCACGATTATCCCGATGGAGGAACCGGGGCAAGCTATACGTAGCGGTCCGGGACCGGAACGCCGGGGTTCCGGTTCCGTGTACCTGCCGACCTGGGATCAGTAGCCTCAGGAGTCCCTGTCATATTCACCGACCGGTTGGAGACTTTGATGGAGCGTCCCGCCTGGGCTCCGCAGGACATAGACCTGTCCGTGCCGAGCGTTTCCCGTATCTACGACTACTACCTGGGCGGGTCGCACAACTTCGAGGCCGACCGGGAGGCCGCCAGGCGGGCCATCGAGGTCTTCCCGGGACTCCCGAAGATCATGCAGGCCAACCGTGCGTTCATGCGCCGGGCCGTCCGCTTCGCCGCGCAGCAGGGCATCACCCAGTTCCTCGACGTCGGCTCGGGCATCCCGACCTTCGGCAACGTCCACGAGGTCGCCCAGGCCGCCGCGCCGGGGGCGAAGGTGGTCTACGTGGACAACGACCCCGTCGCCGTCGCCCACAGCCGGGCCGTGCTGGAGGGCCGGGAGGAGCGCACCGGCGTCGTCGCCGCCGACTTCCGCAAGCCCGAGGACATCCTCGGCAGCCCCGAGGTGGGCCGGCTGCTCGACCTGGAACGCCCGGTGGCGCTGCTGCTGGTGGCGCTGCTGCACTTCATGGAGGACGGCGACGACCCGTGGGCGAAGGTGGCCGGACTGCGTGACGCGCTCGCCCCCGGCAGTCTGCTCGTCCTCACCCACGCCTCGGTCGAGGGCGGCCCGCGCAGGCCGGAGCAGGGGGACGACGTGGAGGACGTCTACCGCAACATCGGCTCGCCGCTTATCCTGCGTTCGCGCTCCGAGGTGGAACGCTTCTTCGACGGCTTCGAGATGGTCGAGCCCGGTCTGGTCTCCATGCCGAACTGGCGCCCGGACGGACCGGTGGACCAGGAGGACCCCGTGGTTTTCACCGGCTTCGGTGGAGTGGGACGCAAGGCGTGAGCCCCACTCCGCAGGGGCCCGCCGCCTCCGGGCGCCCCCTGGCGCCGGAGGCCCCGGGCGACCCGCACGACGGATACCGCCGCTTCGCCCGGATCTGGAGCCGCGCGGTCTACCCCGCCACGGCCACCTCCATGACCCGCACCGAGTTCGAGGAGTACCTCGTCCCCCTGGCGCGGACCCTCGGCGAGGCTCTGCACGCCCGCCCCTTCGACCCCTCCCCGGGGCGCGAGGTGGGGGCGGCGCTCGTCGAGGCGCACTGCACCGCGCCGGAGGCGCTGCCGCAGGTGCTCGGCGTGGTGGACGCCTATCTGCTGCTGTACTGCAGCGACCCGGCGGTACTGCCGACCGAGGACGGGCGGGCCCGCTGCGCCCGCCTCCAGCACGCCGTCTCCACCGGGTTCGCCCGCGCGCTGCAGGAGCGCACCCGTTTCGAGCAGGAGGCGCTGGCCCGGTCCGCGCTCGCGGCGCGGGAGAGCGCCGAGAAGGCCCTCCACGAGAGCGAGACCCGCTTCCGGGCGGTCTTCGAGGGCGCCACGGTCGGCATCGGGATCGCCGACATGGACGGGACGATCCTCGACATCAACAGCGCGCTGGCGAAGATGTTCGGCGGCTCGGAGCAGCACGTGCGCAGCCGCCGCGTCTCCGACTGGGTCCACCCCGACGACGCCCCGGGCGTCTGGCGGGTCCACGAGGAGCTGGTGCGCGGCGAGCGCGACCACTACCGCGTGGAGAAGCCGTACACGCGCAGCGACGGCACCGTGCTGTGGACCAATCTGACCGTCTCGCTGCTGCGCGGCCCCGGCGGCGAGCCGCGCTACATGCTGGCGCTGATGGAGGACATCACCGAACGGCGCCTGCTGAACCTGCGGCTGCGCTACGAGGCCACCCACGACGCGCTGACCGACCTGCCCAACCGCACCCTGTTCTTCGAGCGGCTGGAGCACCTCCTCTCCCCCGGCTCCGGCGTCGCCCGGATCGGCCTGTGCTACCTGGACCTGGACGGCTTCAAGACGGTCAACGACAGCCTGGGCCACTCGGTCGGCGACCAGCTGCTGGTGAACGTGGCCGAGCGGCTGCAGGGCTGTGTGGCCTCGCCGCGCCACATGGTCGCGCGGATCGGCGGTGACGAGTTCGTGGCCCTGGTCAGCGACCCCGCCTCGCGCTCGGAGGTGACCGACCTGGCCCGGCGGGCGCTGGACGCGCTGTCCTGCCCGATCGCGCTGGCCGGACGGGAGCTGCCGGTGCGCGCCAGCATCGGTGTGGTGGAGGGCCCGGTCGGGGAGCTGACGCCCGCGGAGGTGCTGCGCAGCGCCGACATCACCATGTACCGGGCCAAGGCCGGGGGCGGCAACCGCTACGAACTGGCCGACCCCGACTGCGACGCCCGCACCATCAGCCGCCACATGCTGACCACCCATCTGCCCGCCGCGCTGGAGGGCGGGGAGTTCTTCATCGAGTACCAGCCGCTGGTGCGGATGGAGGACGGCAGCGTGGAGGGCGCCGAGGCCCTGGTGCGCTGGGCGCATCCGCTCCACGGGGTGCTGGGCCCGGACCGCTTCATCCCGCTGGCCGAGCACACCGGGCTGATCGTGCCGCTGGGCCGCTGGGTGCTGGAGCAGGCGGTGCGGCAGGCGTGCGAGTGGCAGGTGCGCGGCATCGGGGGCTCCCGGCCGCTGCGGGTGAACGTCAACCTCTCGCCGCGGCAGCTGCACCATCCTGAGCTGGTCTCCGAGACCGTGGCGGTGCTGGAGGAGGCGGGGCTGGATCCGGCCTCGCTCTGTCTGGAGGTCACCGAGAGCGCCCTGATCCGCGCCGACGACGCGGAGCTGAAGCCTTTACGCCGGCTCGCCGACCTGGGGGTGCGGATCGCCCTGGACGACTTCGGCACCGGCTACTCGAACCTGGCCAGTCTGCGCAGGCTGCCGGCGTCCACCCTGAAGCTGGACCGCTCCTTCACCCGGGGCCTCCAGCAGGACCCGGCCGACCCGGTCGACCTCAGGGTCGTCGAGGGCATCGTCTCGCTGGCGCACGCCCTGGAGCTGGCCGTGACCGTCGAGGGCGTGGAGACGGCGGCCCAGGCCGACCAGCTGCGGAAACTGGGCTGCGACTCGGCCCAGGGCTGGTACTACGCCCGGCCCGGCCCGCCCGAGCGCCTGTCGTCGCGGGCGCTGCCGCTGGCCGCCGGGCAGTGACCGGCGGGGCGAGCGGGCCCGGCGCACGGGGGAGCGGGCGCGCCCCGAGCCGTCAGGACGCCCTGACGGGATCGTGCCCCAGCGACATCATCCGGTGCCGCCAGTCCGAGTCCCGCACGGCCTCGGCGACACGTACACGCTCGCGTTCGGCACCGACGGTGTCGACGACCTCGCGCATCACCGCGATGTCGTCGCCGGTGAGGTCCGTGCGGCGCTTGCGCAGGATCGCCAGCACCCGCCGTCCCCGCTCCGGCCCGGCCTGCTCGGGCAGTTCCTCGGTCCGCTCGCCGGCGACGCTCGTCCTGAGCCATGCCTCCAGTTCGTTCGACGTCATGTTCACCACGGCGTGGAACTCGTCCCACAGAGCGTCCCGCTCCAGCTCGGAGATGTCGGCCATCGTCAACCTCCCGTAGACCTCCCGGATCCCTCGCGCCGCGCGAGTGCCCCGCTCCGGCCCGGGAAAACCCGTGTTCCGCCGGGCCGCGCGCCGGAGCGGCGCCCGCGCACCGGCCGTGTCTCAGGTCTGCGGCGTGGGATCCCCCTCCAGGTAGCGGGCACCCGGGCCCCGCGAGCCCGCGATGTCGTCCGGGTTGTACAGGCCGCACTTGCGCAGGCTGAGGCAGCCGCAGCCGATACACCCGGTCAGCCGCTCCTTCAGCCGTTCCAGCTCGCCGATCCGCGCGTCGATCCGCCGCTGCCAGGTACGGGCCACGGCGTTCCACTCGGTGGCGCTGGGCGCCCGGTCCACGGGCAGCCGGTCCAGCGCGGCGCGGGCCTCCTCCAGCGACAGGCCGACGCGCTGGGCGGCCCGCACGAAGGCGACCCGGCGCAGGGCGGTGCGCGGGTAGCGCCGCTGGTTGCCCGTGGTCCGCTCGGAGTGGATCAGACCCATCTCCTCGTAGTAGCGCAGGGCGGAGGGCGCGAGCCCGGAGCGGGCGGCCAGTTCCCCGATGGCGAGGCGTTCGTCTCGGTCGGTCATGACGGCGAGCATAGCGCTTGACCTCAAGTCGCCTTGAGATCGGAGCCTCTTGGCATGACGACCGCGACACCACCGCACACACCCGCCCCCGCGTCCGATGCCGCACCGCGGCAGGGGACCGGATTCGACGCCCTTCCGGCGCTGATGTCCCTGATGACCGGCGACGAGAAGCACGACGCCGCCGCCACCTCCACCCTGGACGCCCTGTGGGTCCTCTACGACCGGGTGCTGCGCCTCTCCCCCGACCGCCCCGGTGATCCCGGCCGGGACCGCTTCCTGCTGTCCAAGGGGCACGGCCCGATGGCGTACTACGCCGTGCTCGCCGCCCGGGGCTTCTTCCCCGCCGACTGGCTGCCGGGGTTCGGCTCCCACCACTCGCCACTGGGGCACCACCCGGACCGCACACTCGTCCCCGGCGTGGAGATCGGCAGCGGCTCGCTCGGCCACGGTCTGCCGCTGGCCGTGGGGACCGCCCTGGGGCTGCGCGCCCGGAGCGCGGCCGGGCCGCGGGTGTGGGTGCTGGTCGGGGACGCCGAGCTGGACGAGGGCAGCAACCACGAGGCCATCGACTTCGCGGGCGCCGCCGGACTCGACCGCCTGCACACCCTGGTGATCGACAACTCCTCGGCCTCCCACCCCCTGCCCGGCGGCATCGCCTCCCGCTTCACGGCCGCGGGCTGGTCGGCGCTGACCGTCGACGGCCGCGATCACGAGGCGCTGTACGCGGCGTACACCCGGCCGCACCCCGGACGCCCGCACGCCGTGGTCGCCCGCGTCGAACCCAAGCACGCCTGACCGGCGCGGAAGCACAAGCGGAAAACCCAAGCCGAAAACCAAGGAGGAACCGGTACATGGACACCATGCGCGAACGCTTCGCCTCCGTCGTCTCCCGCCTGCTGGACGAGGACCCGCGCCTGGCGGTCGTCCTCGCCGAGATCGGCGCGGACGGCTTCCGCCGGGCCGCCGAACGCCACCCGGACCGGGTGGTCAACGTCGGCATCCGCGAGCAGCTGCTGGTCGGGGTCGGCGGCGGACTGGCCCTCACCGGGATGCGCCCGGTGCTGCACACCTTCGCCTCCTTCCTGGTGGAGCGGCCCTTCGAGCAGCTGAAACTGGACTTCGGGCACCAGGGAACGGGCGGGGTGCTGGTGAGCGCCGGAGGCTCCTACGACTGGCCCGCCGGCGGGTTCACCCACATGGCACCCGGCGACGTGGCGCTGCTGGACACTCTGGACGGCTGGACCGTCCACGTGCCCGGTCACCCGGACGAGGCCGAGGCCCTGCTGCGCCGCGCCTGCGCGGGAGGCCCGGGCGGCGCGGACGGGAACGGGGAGGGGGACGGCCGGGTGTACGTCCGGCTGTCGGCGCAGACCAACGCCCGCCCCCGGCCGGTCACCGGCGAGGGCTTCCTCACCGTACGGCGCGGCGGCCCCGGGGCGCCGGTGGTCGTCGCGGTCGGCCCGCTGCTCGACGCAGTCCTCGCCGCCGTACGGGATCTGGACGCGACGGTGCTGTACGCCGCCACCGTCCGCCCCTTCGACGCGGCCGCGCTGCGGGCGGCCACCGCCGGCCCGGGAGCCCCCGAGGTCGTCCTGGTCGAGCCGTACCTCGCCGGCACCTCCACGGCCGCCGCCGCCGAGGCCCTGACCGGCGTCCCGCACCGGGTCCTCGGTCTGGGTACGGCGCGGGCCGAGCTGCGCCGCTACGGCACGGCCGCCGAGCACCTGGCGGCCCACGGCCTGGACCCGCGCTCGCTGCGGGAGCGGATCACCGGCTTCACCGCCCGCGCCGCGGCCTGATCGCGCGGCGGGGGCCGGGG
>NZ_JBXUOY010000250.1:0-7475 GCF_057196705.1 Streptomyces sp. ATLC9
GACCCCGCCCCGCACGCCGGCGCCGGCCGCGACACCGGCCCGGCCCGCGCCCTGGACATCGCCCACTCCCTCGCCACCACCCGCACCGCCCACGACCACCGGGCCGCGATCGTCGGCTCCTCGCACGCGGACCTCGTCGCCGGGCTGACCGCGCTGGCCGCCGGCGAGCGGGCCCCGCACCTCTTGCGGGACACCCGTCGGCACGGCGCGGTCGCCTGCGTGTTCACGGGGCAGGGTGCGCAGCGCGTCGGCATGGGACAGGAGCTGTACGACGCCTTCCCGGCCTACGCCCGTGCCTTCGACGAGGTCGCCGCCGCGCTCGACCCGCACTTCGGCGAACCGGTTGCCTCGGTGATCCGCACCGGCCACGGCCTGTCGGACACGGTCCGCGCCCAGCCGGCCCTCTTCGCGGTCGAAGTGGCCCTGTACCGGCTGCTGGAGTCCTTCGGTTCACGGCCCGCGCTGCTCGCCGGGCACTCCGTCGGCGAGCTGGCCGCCGCCCACGTCGCCGGCGTCCTCGACCTCGCGGACGCCGCCGCACTGGTCGCCGCCCGGGCCCGGCTGATGCAGTCCGCGCCGAGTGGCGGCGTCATGGTCGCGGTACAGGCCGACGAGGCGGAGGTCGCCGAGCTCCTCGCCGGACGTGCGGAGCTGGCGCTCGCCGCGGTCAACGCGCCGTCGGCCGTCGTGATCGCCGGGGACGCGGACGCCGCGGCCGAGGTACGGGCCGTACTGGAGGCACGAGGTCGGCGCACCCGTGCCCTGGACGTCAGCCACGCCTTCCACTCCCCGCACATGGACGGCGTCCTCGACGAGTTCCGCGAGGTCGCCGCCGGGCTGACGTACCACGCGCCCCGCGTCCCCGTGGTCTCCACCCTCACCGGCGAGCCCGCCCGCGCCGAGGACCTGCGCAGCGCCGAGTACTGGACGGCGCAACTGCGCGGCACCGTACGGTACGCCGACGCGGTGCGCGCGCTGCGGGCGCAGGGCGCCGCCACCGTCGTCGAGATCGGCCCGGACGCGGTGCTCGCCCCGCTGGCCGAGCAGGCCGATGACGGCCTGACCGCGGTGCCCCTGCTCCGCGCCGGGCACACCGAGGCGGACACCCTGACGGCGGGTCTGGCCCGGCTGCACAACCGGGGTACGGCGGTGGACTGGGCGGCGTTCTTCGCCGGTACCGGCGCGCGGCGCGTGCCCCTGCCGGCGTACGCCTTCCAGCGCGAGCGCTACTGGGTGGCTCCGCAGGACCAGGGCGGCCAGGACGCGGCCGATCTGGGACTGCGCCCCGGTGGGCACCCGCTGCTCGGCGCCGCCCTGCACCCGGCCGGCGGCGACGAGGTGCTCTTCGCCGGCCGGCTCTCCCCGCACGTCCGGCCGCTGCCCGTGCGGCACACCGTGGCCGGCCGGACGGTGCTGCCGTCGTCGGTGCTCCTGGAGCTGGCGGTCCGCGCCGGGGACGAGGTGGGCTGCACCGCCCTGCACGAGTTGGAGACGGAGGAGCCGCTGGTGCTCCCGGACGGTGCGGGCCTGCAGCTCCAGGTCCGGGTCGGCCCCGCCGGCCCCGACGGCCGCGAGGTGACCGTGCACGCCCGGCCCGACGGCACCGACGTGCCCTGGACCCGCTGTGCCCGGGGCCGCATGGGCGGCGAGCCCTGGGCGCCACCCACCGCTCCCGCAGTGGACAACGGCCCCGCCCGGAGCGCTCCGTGGCCCCCCACCGGCGCCCGGCCACTGCCCGCCGTCCTCCTGCCCGCGCTGCCGGGAGCGGACGGCGCCCGGCCGACCGCGACCGCGTGGCGGCGCGGGGACGATGTCTTCGCCGAGCTGGAGTTGCCCGCCTCGGCGGCGGCCGAGGCCGGGCGGTACGTGCTGCATCCGGCGTTGCTGGACGCCGCCGTGCACGCCGGGTACGCCGCCGCGCGGGGCGCCGAGGAGGCCGTGCCGCGGGCCGTCACCCACTGGCAGGGGGTGCGGTTCCTGGCCCACGGCGCCACGGCCGTACGGGTACGGCTCACCCTGGACGGCGACAGGGTGACCGCCGTCGCGCTGGCGGACCGGGCCGGCCTGCCCGTCGGGGAGGTCGGCTCCCTCACCACGCGGACACCTGCCCCGGAGGAGGTCGCGCAGGCGGCGGTCCGGCCCGCCGACAGCCTGTTCGGCATCGGCTGGACGCCCCTGCCCGCGGCGTCCTCAGCGGGGCCGGCGCGGTGGGCTCTGCTCGGCGGGACAGCGCCCACCGGTACCGGGGCGCCGCGGTTCGCCGACGCGGAGCGGGCCGCGGACGCCGCGGACGCGGTCCCGTGGGACGCGCTGGTGCTGTGGCACCTGCCGCCACGCGCCGCGGACATGGCGGACGTGCACCGTACGACGGGTGAGGTGCTGGAGGCGGTGCAGCGGTATCTCGCCGAGGAGCGGCTGGCGGAGGTCCCGCTGGTCGTCGTGACCCGGAACGCGCTCCGTGTACGGCCCGAGGACGCCTGCGACCCCGGCGCCGCCGCGGTGTGGGGTCTGCTGCGGTCCGCGCAGTCGGAGGCGCCGGGCCGGATCCTCCTGGTCGACACCGGCGACGGCACCGACGCACCGGGCGACCTGCTGCGCACGGTGTGGGCCTGCGGCGAGCCGCAGGCCGCGGTGCGGGCGGGGCAGGTGTACGTGCCCCGGCTGCGGCCCGTCCCGGTCCCCTCGGCCGGCGCCCCGGCCCGGTTCGGCACGGGCACGGTACTGGTCACCGGTGGCACCGGCGCGCTGGGCGCGCTGTTCGCCCGGCATCTGGTCCGTCGGTACGGTGTGCAGGAGTTGCTGCTGGTCAGCCGCCGCGGTGAACAGGCTCCCGGCGCGGGCGAGCTGGCCGCCGAGCTGAAGGAACTCGGCGCCCAGGTCACCATCGCTGCCTGCGACGTCGCCGACCGGGACGAGATGGCGGCACTGCTCGCCGGCATTCCGCTGGAGCACCCGCTCACCGGTGTGATCCACCTGGCCGGCGTCCGCGACGACGGACTGGTCGGGGACCAGACCCGGCAGCGGCTGGCGAACGTGCTGGGACCGAAAGCCGACGCCGCCTGGCACCTCCACGAGCTGACCGTCGATGCCGACCTGGCCGCGTTCGTGCTGTTCTCCTCGGTCGCGGGCGTCGTCGGCGGACCCGGTCAGTCCACCTACGCGGCCGCCAACTCCTTCCTGGACGGCCTCGCCGACCTGCGCGCCGCCCAGGGGCGTCCCGCCACCTCCGTGGCGTGGGGCCTTTGGGAGCAGGAGGGCGGGATGTCCGGCGGACTGAGCGAGACCGACCTGCGGCGCATCGCCCGCAGCGGGTTCCGTCCGGTGACGGAGACGGCCGGTCCCGCCGTCCTCGACGCGGCCCTCGGCGCCGGCCGGCCGACCCTGGTGGCCTCACCGCTGGACCTGGCCGCCGTACGCGAACAAGCGGCACTCGCCCGGACGCGGGCCGTGTGGGACCAGGCGGACGTCCCACCCCTGTTCCGCGAGCTGATCCGTGCCACGATCCGCCGCCCCGCCCGGGACGCCCCGGTGGCCGAACCGCTCGCGGCCCGGCTGGCGGGCCTCGCGCCCGAGGAGCAGCTGCGGCTCGTGAGCGAGGCCGTCAAGGCGGAGGTCGCGGCCGTGCTCGGGCACTCCGGCACCGAGGACATCGCGGCGGAAAGGCCGTTCCAACAGCTGGGGTTCGACTCGCTGACCGCGGTGGAGCTGCGCAACCGGATCGGCGAACTGGCCGGTGTGCGGCTGCCCGCCACCCTGGTCTTCGACCACCCCACCCCCGCCGCGCTCGCCGCTTATCTGCGCGAGGCCCTGACGGCACACGGGACCGCGACCCGACGGGAGCGGGACACACCGGACTTCGCGGCGGAGGCGGTCCTCGCCGAGGACGTGCGCCCGGCCGCCGAGGTGGTCCGCTGCGTCACCGATCCGGAGCAGGTGCTGCTGACCGGGGCGACCGGATTCCTCGGTGCGTTCCTGCTGCGCGAGCTGATGCGCACCACCCGGGCCACCGTGCACTGCCTGGTCCGGGCGGCTGACGAGGACACCGCCCGGGAGCGGCTGCGGCAGAACCTGGAACGGTACGGCGTGTGGGAGGAGGTGGGGCCGGAACGTCTCGCCGTCGTGGTCGGCGACCTCGCGCAGCCCCGGCTGGGCCTGTCCGAGGACGTCTTCGAGGAGCTGGCCGCGACGGTCGACGTGGTGTACCACAACGGTGCCCAGGTGCACTGGCTGCATCCGTACGAGACGCTGCGGGCGGCCAATGTGCGCGGCACCGAGGAGGTGCTGCGGCTGGCCGCGCACCGGCGCAGCGTTCCCGTCCATCACGTGTCCACCGTCGGCGTGTTCGCCGACGCGGCCCCGGACGGACGGCCGCTGCGGGTGACCGATCCGACCGGTCCCGCCGAGCGGCTGCCCAGCGGCTACCTGCAGAGCAAGTGGGTGGCGGAGCAGCTCACCGCCCAGGCGGTCGCGCGCGGTCTGCCGGTTTCCGTGTACCGCGTGGACGTCGTCTCCGGTGACCAGGTCAACGGGGCCTGCCAGACCAGCGACTTCGTGTGGCTGAGCCTGAAGGGCCTGCTCCAGGCGGGCGCGGTGCCCGCGGACGTCGGCGGACGCTTCCACCTGTTGCCGGTGGACTACGTGAGCGCGGCGATCCTGCGTGTGTCGCGCCGCCCGCAGTCCGCCGGCGGCACCTTCCAGCTGTTCAACCCCAGCCCGGTCAGCCTGCGCGAATGCGTGCGCCGACTGCGCGCGCTCGGCTACACCCTGGAGGAGACGGACCGGGAGAGCTGGCGTGCCCGGGTCGAAGCGGACCGCGGCAACGCGATCCTGCCGCTGCTGCACGCCTTCGAGATGATGACCGGGGACACAGACCGGTTCTACCCGCCCATGGACACCGCCGAGACCGACGCCGCCCTGGCCGGCAGCGGCATCGTCTGCCCGGCCGTTGACGAGGAGCTCTTCGCCACGTACGTGCGGTACTTCGTCGACACCGGCCACTTCCCGGCCCCCTGACCCCCACCGGACCACAGCAGCGGCCGGCGCCTCCGCGGCGCCGGCCGCTGCGTCGCGTCCACCGCCGGGCACGGCCGCCGCCGTACCGAAGGGGAGCCGTTCAGTGCCCACCGAGGGCGGAGCCAAACCATCCGATTACCGCGTGGTGACCAGTTTCGGCCACCCATCCGGTTAGCTGGAACTGGCTGAAAAGAACCAGGTCCCGCTCCTCCATAAGCGGTCGTTCCATGTGAAAAGAGAAGGTTCGCCGATGAGTTCACGACCAGTTTCCGCACCTCGGCACGGCGCCATCACGTCGCCGGGACGTCGCCTGTTCCTCAAGGCGGCCGGCGCCACCGCGCTCGCCGGGGCGGTCAGCGCGACGCCCTACACCAGCTCCACCGCCCATGCGACGGGCGGCTCCACATCCGATGTGATCGTGATAGGCGCCGGATACGCCGGCGGCACCGCCGCCCGGGAACTGGCCGAACAGGGGCTGAGGGTGACGGTCCTGGAGGCCCGCAGCCGCATCGGCGGCCGGGTGTGGACCCACACCCTCGCCGGGCAGCGTATCGAGCTCGGCGGCGGCTGGGTGAGCCCCGACCACCACCTGGTCGTCTCCGAGATGCAGCGCTACGGGCTGACCAACGTCGGCGACGTCACGCCCGTCACCTCGCTCATGCCGGCCACCAACGGCTTCCAGGCGATGAACCTGGCGGACGCCAACGCGCACCTGGGCACCCTGTTCGAGCAGTTCTACGAGGGCTCCCGGGAGTACTTCCCCCACCCTCACGACCCGCTGTACCGCGCGGACCTGCTCCAGCAGATCGACCAGCTCTCCTTCACCGACCGCATCGCCCAGCTGTCGATGTCCGATCTGGACAAGAAGTGGCTCGCCGGCTACTTCACCGCCTACACCGGCAACGAGAACAGCCTCCGTGCCATGACGTCCATGGCCCAGTGGTGGGCCCTGGGCGGCTGGAGCATGGAGGGCTGGGGCAGGCAGACCGCCTACAAGCCGGCCGACGGCATGACGGCGCTGCTGCAGAACATGCTGGCCACCCCCGGTATCACCCTCATGCTGTCCTCGCCGGTCACCGCGGTGTCCAGCACCTCGACCGATGTTCAGGTCCAGCTCGTCAGCGGCCAGGTGCTCAAGGCCGACGCCGTGGTGGTGGCGACGCCGGTGAACGTGTGGAGGACCATCGGGTTCAGCCCGGCGCTGCCCAGCACTCACACCGCCGCCACCGCCGAGGGTGTGGGCGTCGCTCTGTCGACCAAGATCTGGATGCATCTGAGCGGCAGCGTGGACGCGGTGTACGCGCAGGGCACCGAGGACTCCCCCCTGCCGCTGATGATCCCGCAACAGGAGCTGCCCGGTGGCGGCCGACTGATGATCGGCTTCGCCGGCTCGTCCCTGGACGTGGCGGACCAGGCGGCGGTGCAGGCGGCCGTGCGCACCTACATACCGGGCGCCACCATCGTCAGCTACCGCGCCCAGCAGTGGGGCGCCGACCGCTATTCCCGCGGCGGCTGGGGCCTGCGGCGTCCGACTCAGCTGCTGCGACAGCTGCCCGCGCTCCAGCAGCCGTACGGCCGTCTGGTCTTCGCGGGCTCCGACATCGCCTCCGGCTGGAACGGCGCCTTCATCGAAGGCGCGGTGGAGACGGGGCTGCGCGCGGCGCGGCAGGTGTCCGCCCTCGTCTGAGCCGTGTCCCCGCGCCTCCCGGCGGCCGGCCGGAACCGACAGCCGGAGCGCTTCCCCGCGCATCCTGCTAAAAATAACGCTCTACTGATACCATTGACGGGGTGAAGATGAAGCCAACGGACGGTATGAGTGGATCGGCAGCCGCCGAGGAGCCGGTGCCCGCGACGCGGGAACGCATCATCCGCGCTGCCTCGCGGCTCATGCAACGGCAGGGCTACGACGGCACGGGCATCAAACAGATCTCGCAGGAGTCCCAGGCCACGCTCGGCTCCGTCTACCACTTCTTCCCCGGTGGCAAACAGGAGCTGGCCCTCGCGGCCATCAGCCGCGGGGACCAGGAATTCGTCGAACTCCTGAGGTCCGCGCTGGCCAGCGACCCCGACCCGGAGAAGGCGGTGATCGTGCTCACCCGGAACCTGGCGGAGAGCCTGCGTGCCTCCGACTGGGCCGACGGCTGCCCGATCACCACCACCGCCCTGGGTACCGCGGGCCGGCTGCCGGACATCCAGGCGGCCGCGGCGGACGCCTTCGCCCGTTGGCGCGGCGTCGTCTTCGACCGGCTCCTGGAATCCGGTATCGGCGAGAGCGACGCCCGCGACCTCGCCCACACGGTGATCAGTACGCTGGAGGGCGCGGAACTGGCCGCCCAGGTCTCCCGCAGCAGCCGACCCCTGGAGGTGGCGGGCCAGCACCTGTCCCGTCTGATCGTTTCCTACCGTTAGGACGACTGTCCTTCGGAACGGCCTCGTCGGCCGGTGCCGCTGCGGCACCGGCC
>NZ_JBXUOY010000251.1:0-7473 GCF_057196705.1 Streptomyces sp. ATLC9
GTGTTCCGGGGCGGTGTGCGCGGCACCGGGCCCCGGGGCGGGGCCCGCTCCGTTCCGGCCGTCCCGGCCCGCACGGCCAGGGGTACCCCGGGAGTCACGGCCGCCCCGGGTGCGGTCGCCGTCGTGCCGGGTCCGCTGCCGCAGATACTGCTCGGCCCGCTTCCCGGCCGGCCGCGCCGGGCGCAGGGCCGCCCCTGTGGCGGCGCCCTCCGGCAGCCCGCGCGCCTCCCGGGCGGCGATCTCCCGCAGCCGCAGCGACAGCTGCAGTGTGCTCGGCCGGTCCTCCGAGTCCTTGGCCAGGCACGCCCTCACCAGCGGCGCCAGCGCGGCGTGCACACCGTGCAGCTGGGGTTCCTCGTGCACCACCCGATACAGCATCACCTCCGAACTGCCCTGTCCGAAGGGAGAGTCGGCGGTCGCCGCGTACGCCAGCGTCGCGCCCAGCGAGAACACGTCCGTCGCCGGGGTCACCGCCGCGCCCCGCACCTGCTCGGGCGCCAGGAAGCCCGGGGAACCCACCGCCGTGCCGACGTGTGTGAGGGTGCTGGCGCCGGTCGCCCAGGCGATACCGAAGTCGATGATGCGAGGGCCCTTGGGCGACAGCAGGATGTTCGACGGCTTCAGGTCCCGGTGCACCACGCCGGCCTCGTGCACCGCCACCAGCCCCTCGGCCAGCGCCGCGCCGATCGAGGCGACCTGCGCGGCGGGCAGCGGGCCCTCCTCGTTCACCTTGTCGTGCAGCGACGGCCCCGGCACGTACTGCGTGGCGAACCAGGGACGGTCCGCCTCCAGATCAGCCGCCACCAGCCGTGCCGTGCACCCGCCGCGGATCCGGCGGGCCGCCGACACCTCGCGTGCGAAGCGCGAGCGGAACTCGGGGTCCTCCGCGAGATCCGGCCGGATCACCTTCAGCGCCACCCGCTGCCCGCGCCGGTCGGAGCCGAGATACACCACACCCATGCCACCCGCGCCCAGCCGCCGGTGGAGCCTGAACGAGCCGACGACTCGCGGGTCCTCGCGCCGGAGCCGCATCATCGCCATGTCCTTCCCCTACCTCCGGCCGGGAGCCCGTCCCGCCCCGGTGGGCGGCCCCGCACTGCCCGGTCCTCTGACGTGCCACAGCTTACGGACTGCGACCCCCGCGCGCCGACAGGCCGCGCATGCGGACCATGCCGGTTGTCAGTGCCCGGTGGGAGAATGAAGCAGTGGGCGCGCGGCAGTCAGGGGTGGGGAAAGCCCTGCTCAGGAGGCGTCCGACCGGCCTTCCCGGAAGGGAGATCGCACGATGAAGGGCGACTGGGTGGAGATCGTGGTGGACGCGGGGGACACCACCCGTACCTATGAGATGGCGGCCACGCGTGCGGGTCGGCGCGTGGAGACGCAGGTGCGCAGGGGAGTGGTGGAGGTGAGCGAGGTCACCCGCAGCGGCACGGTGGTGCGCACCGCGCGCTTCATGGCCAACCGGGTGCTGGCTCTGGTCGAGCACCCGGTGCCGAGGGAGGACACCGCGCAGGAGCCGGCGCGCTGACCGGCCGCGCGGCTCGTCCCCTACGGTCCCCTCCGGGAGGTCCCGGGCCCGGGAGGGAGCCTCTCCACCCTGGGGAGTACCCGGGGCGGGCCGGAGTCATCCTGCGGGAGGCCACCGTTCGGTACGCGGGCATGACGCCGAACGACCCCCTCCGCTCCTACTGTTGTTCTCAAGCGGCGGGTGCAGCACTCGTCCCCCGAGGTCAGACACCCGCCGCCCCGGACCACGACAGGAGCAAAACCATGGCGCACACAGCACAGCGCCCGGCAGCCCGGACACGGGGACGCCTGGCGGAGCTCGCCGCCCCCGGCACCCGGCCGGGCAGCCGCCGCCACCCGCTGGTGGCCGCCGTCATGGTCCTTCCGCTGGCCGTTCTGCTGGCCGTCGTCTTCGGCGGTGCGGAAGCGGTGATCACTCAGGCGTCGTCCGTGGCCGGACTACTGGGGCTCTGACACAGGGCCCCGGGCTCGGGAGAGCGGCCCGAGCCGGGACATCCGGTCACCCAACCCCGTGGGGACGGGGGTACGGCGGACGGCGTGGGGCCCGGGCAGTTGGGGAACTGCCCGGGCATCGCGCCGTACGGGGCCGTACGATCCGCCGGACGGCCCGCGCACGCGGGCCCGGAACGGACGGGGACCCCGTGGCGCACGCACCGCTCACCGCACATCTCGCGCACCGGGCCGCCCTCGCGGGCGCCGCGTCCTCGGCCCGCACCACGACCGCCGCCGGCACCGGACGGCCCGTGGTGCTGGCCGAGCGGGCCGATGCCACCGTCGTGCGCAGCAAAGACGTCGTGGCCAAGGCGCACGCCCCCGGCAGCGACCTCGGCCGGCTCGCGCTCCGGGTGGGCACCGCCGCCCATCCGCTGCTGAGCCGTGTCCTGCTCGCGCCGCTGCCCGCCGGAGCTTCGCATGCCGGACCCCCGGCGGCGGAGACCGGTCCGGGAAGGCGGTTTCTGGACGTCCTGCCCGACGGCCGCCCGGTGAGCCTGTGGCCCTACGGCGCCCCGGTGGACCCCGGATCGCCCGAGGCCGCCCCCTGGGAGGCCGTCGGCACGCTGCTCGCCCGCCTCCACGCCGTGCCGCCCACCGCGCTGCCCGGCCCGCTCCCGCCGGGCCCTGCCGCCCGGCCCTACCCGGCGGCCCCTCCCGCCTGGGGAGCCCCGCACCACGGTCACCACGGTCGCCACAAGAGCTTCAGCAGGATGCTGTTCTCCTCCTGACCGCACTCCGGCCGTGACCGCGAGGCGGCCCGGAGCGTGACGAAGGGCCGGAGCACCAGGCTCCGGCCCTTCGAGGTGTGGACGATACTGGGATTGAACCAGTGACCTCTTCCGTGTCAGGGAAGCGCTCTCCCGCTGAGCTAATCGTCCGCGCTGCGGTGTGCCGCGTGCGCGATACTGGGATTGAACCAGTGACCTCTTCCGTGTCAGGGAAGCGCTCTCCCGCTGAGCTAATCGCGCGGAACAAAGGCCCCCGAAGGGCCTTCAGTGGACGATACTGGGATTGAACCAGTGACCTCTTCCGTGTCAGGGAAGCGCTCTCCCGCTGAGCTAATCGTCCGAGGTGGAGACGGGATTTGAACCCGTGTAGACGGCTTTGCAGGCCGTTGCCTCGCCTCTCGGCCACTCCACCAGCGCGGGGACCACAGGGCCCCCATCGAGCGGACGACGAGACTCGAACTCGCGACATCCACCTTGGCAAGGTGGTGCTCTACCAACTGAGCTACGTCCGCAGCGCATCCCCCGGGGCGGTGCTCGGGAGCTGCCGTCGCCGCCCGCTGCCGCGCTCGGTGACGACATGAACTCTAGCGGATTCCCGGGCCAGCTCAAATTCCGTTTCCCCAGCGTGCCCGCCATAGACTCGCCGCGTGCACGATCCGGCCCCTCTCGCCCGCTTCGGCGGCCTTGTCGCCACCGACCTGCGCGACGTCACCAGCGACCCCGCCGCCCTGGACTCCGCCGGCTGGTGGGCGGTGGCCGCCGACTTCGAGGGGCGCCTGGTCTGCGCCCGCTTCGGCGATGTGCGGCCCGCCCCCGTACCCCGCCCCCGGCCGGGCCGCTGGCGCGGACCGGACACCGGCGCCTGGACGTCCTCCCTGGACCGCGCCGCCTACACGGCGGGCGTGCGGCGCGTACGCGAGCACATAGCCGCGGGCGAGGTCTACCAGGCCAACCTCTGCCGTGTGCTCACCGCGCCGCTGCCCGACCCGGCCGCCGCCGACCCCGACGAGCTGACCGCGCTCCTGGCACGCGGCAACCCCGCTCCCCACGCCGGCACCGTCCGCCTCCCCGCCCACGGGGTCGAGGTCGCCACGGCCTCGCCCGAGCTGTACCTCGCCCGCCGCGGACGCACCGTGGAGTCCCGTCCCATCAAGGGCACCGGACGCACGGCCGCCGATCTGCTGGACAAGGACCACGCCGAGAACGTGATGATCGTGGACCTGGTCCGCAACGACCTCGGCCGCGTCAGCGCCACCGGCTCGGTCGCCGTCCCCGCCCTGTGCGCCGTCGAGCCGCATCCCGGACTCGTCCACCTGGTCTCCACCGTCCGCGGCGAACTGGCGCCCGGGGCCGGCTGGGCCGACCTGCTGGAGCACACCTTCCCGCCCGGATCGGTCACCGGCGCCCCCAAGTCCAGTGCCCTGCGCGTCATCCGCTCGCTGGAGACCGCCCCGCGCGGCCCGTACTGCGGCGGCATCGGCTGGGTGGACGCCGACCGCGGCGCCGGGGAACTGGCGGTGGGCATCCGCACCTTCTGGATCGACCGCACCGCGCCCGGCGGCCCGGCGCTGCGCTTCGGCACCGGCGCCGGGATCACCTGGGGCTCGGACCCGGAGCGGGAATGGGAGGAGACCGAGCTCAAGGCGGAGCGGCTGCTCGCGGTAGCGTCGGGGGAGTACACGAAGACGCCTTCCGCGAACGGCGCGGTCCGGGCCACCGGCACGGCGGGCACGGCGGGCGGGACCGGAGGAACTGGGGCATGACGCTGATCTGGGTGGACGGAGAACTGCGGGACGCCGACGCCGCGCGGGTGTCCGTGCTCGACCACGGACTGACCGTCGGTGACGGGATCTTCGAGACGGTCAAGGCGGTCGGCGGGCGCCTCTTCGCCCTCACCCGCCACCTGGAGCGCCTGGCCGCCTCCGCCCGCGGTCTGGGTCTGCCCGAGCCGGACCGTGACGAGGTGCGCCGCGCCTGCGCCGCCGTGGTGGAGGCCAACCCCGTGCCGCTGGGCCGGCTGCGGATCACCTACACCGGCGGGCTCTCCCCCCTCGGCTCCGACCGGGGCGCCGCCGGGCCCACCCTGGTCGTCGCCCTCGGCGAGGCGAAGCCCCACCCCGGCACCACCGCCGTCGTCACCGTCCCCTGGACCCGCAACGAGCGCGGTGCGCTGACCGGTCTGAAGACCACCTCGTACGCCGAGAACGTCGTCGCGCTGGCCCACGCCCACCGGCAGGGCGCCTCCGAGGCCCTGTTCGGCAACACCGTCGGGCGGCTGTGCGAGGGCACCGGCTCCAACGTCTTCGTCGTCCTCGACGGCGAGCCGCACACCCCGCCGCTCGCCTCCGGCTGCCTCGCCGGGATCACCCGCGCGCTGGTGGTCGAGTGGACGGGAGCGCGGGAGACCGACCTGCCGCTGGACGTCCTGGAGCGGGCCGAGGAGGTCTTCCTCACCTCCACCCTGCGCGACGTCCAGGCCGTCCACCGGATCGACGGGCGTGAACTGCCCTCCGCGCCGGGACCGGTCACGGCCAAGGCGATGCGGATATTCGCCGAGCGCTCGGCGGCCGACGTCGACCCGTGAGAGGCGGCCGTGCCCCCGCGACCCCCGGATCTTCCCGTACCCGGTGACAACGGGGTGCCGAGGCGGGTAGAACCCAGGTGATGACCACCACCCTGCGCCCCACCGGACCCGAGCGGCACACCGCGGACGGCGCCCGCTCCCGCTCGTACGACATCTGTGTCACCGGCCGCCCCGTCGGCCGCCTGCGGCTGGCCACGGACGAGCGCTTCGGCCCGTCGGCCGGCCGCATCGAGGAACTCGCCGTCCACGGGCCCGACCGCCGCCGGGGCCGGGCCACCGTCGCCGCGCTCGCGGCCGAGGAGGTGCTGCGAGGCTGGGGCTGCCGCCGGATCGAGGCGAGCGTCCCGGCGGACGCGGGCCCCGCCCTGCGGCTGGCCGCGGCCCTGGGCTACACCGAGCGCAACCGGAACATGGCCAAGAAGCTGTCCGGACCGCCCGAGCCGCCCGCCGGCAGCACGGTGCGCCCCCTGGCCGCGGACGAGTACCCGGCATGGCTGGAGAGCCGCCGGGAGGGCTACGCCCGCCTCTGGGCCGAGCGTGGCATGGACCCCGGGCGGGCCCGTCTCAAGTCCGAGGCCGACCACGCCGAACTGCTGCCGGACGGACCGGAGACCGCGGGCACCGCCCTGCGCGTCCTCGTCCACGCGGGAGTGGACGTCGGCACGCTCTGGCTGGCGACGGCGTATGCGCCGGGATCCGGCGCCTGGGTCTTCGACATCGAGGTGGCCCCGGCGCACCGCGGCCGGGGCCACGGCCGGACGCTGATGCTCACCGCCGAGCGCGAGTGCCTGGCGGCCGGGGTGCGCACACTCGGGCTGAACGTCTTCACGGACAACACCGCGGCCCTGCGGCTGTACGAGTCCCTCGGCCACCGGCCGACCGCCCACCACCTGCACAAGCCGCTGATCTAGTGCCGCGCCGGTCAGGTTTTGCCCGGTGGCGGGGCCCCGGCCTCCGGCCGGGGGGGGACCCCAGGTGTGTGCGACCGCCGGGCGGCCGGAAGCCGCGTGTAGTCGTCCTGCCCGGGCTTTCGGCCAACGCGGCGAGCGCGCGTGCCAGGGCGGCGAGCGGGGTGGACCTCGGCTGACGCGGCACTAGCTGCACTGCCCGGCCCTGTCTCCGGCTGCTTCCCCGGCCCCGGCCAGCAGTCGGTCGGCGATCTCCTCGATCCGCTCGCGCAGACCCTCCTGGCTCTTCCCGCCGTCCAGCCGCTCACCGCCGATCACGTAGGTCGGGGTGCCGGTGACACCGATCGCACGGCCCTCGGCCTGGTCGGCGTCGACGACCAGCAGGTGTCTGCCGTCGATCAGGGCGGTGTCCATCTCCTCGGCGTCCAGGCCCGTCTCCCGGGCCACCTCCAGCAGCAGCTCCTCGCCGCGCCCTCCCAGTTCCCCGGCACGGGCCAGGACCGCCTCGGCGTACTCGTCGCCCCGGCCCTGCGCGTACGCCTCCTCGGCGGCCTGGGCGGCGGCGTAGGAGTGGCGGTGCTTGTCCAGGGGGAAGTGGCGCAGCCGGATCTCCAGGGCGTCGCCGTACCGCTCGCGCAGCGCGCGCAGGTCGGTCATGGCCCGGTCGCAGTCGGTGCACTGCAGCTCGCACCAGATATCCAGGACGGGGCGGGCGGGGCGGGTGTCGTTCATGCCGACAGTCTCCCAGCCCGGCTCCGGGAGGAGGACGGGAGGTGCGCAAGGGGGTCCCCAGGAGGAGAGGGCCCGGAAATCCCCCCGAGATCGCGGGGCGGAACGTGGCACATCCGGGGCGGGGAGCGGCACGATGGACACATGCTGACCATGACAGTCTGCGCGGCGCTCTCCGCGGCGGGGCTGGCCGTCGCCTTCCTGACGGCCTACCGCCGCCGCTTCGCCGCGGCCACCCGTATGGCGGCCCTCTCCCTGGTACCGGTGGGACTGGCGATGTCCGGCCTGCTGGGGATGTTCGGCGAGATCGGAGGTGCGGTGGCGGCCTGGGCCTCGGACCTCGTGCTCAAGCCCGCGGTCTGGACCGGTTTCGGGGTGCTCGCCGCTGCCCTCGTCCTCTATGTGGTGGGCCGCGCCGCCGGGAGGCGTACGCGCGCCCGTGAGGGCGGCACCGGATCCGGGCGCGGCGCCCCCCGCGCGGCGGAGCCCGGCGCCTCCCGGC
>NZ_JBXUOY010000252.1:0-7457 GCF_057196705.1 Streptomyces sp. ATLC9
GCGTCCGGCCGGCCCGTGACGGCCGCACGCGGCACCCGCCGGGCCGGGGCCGGTCACAGGTGGCGGGTGGCCAGGGCCAGCCGGTCGCGCGCGTCGAACAGGGCCTCCTTGATGGTCTGCTCGTGGGCGGGGGTCAGCCGTGCCACCGGGACCGAGCAGCTGATGGCGTCCCGTGCGGGGGTGCGGTAGGGGATGGCGACGCCGAAGCAGCTCAGTCCCAGGGTGTTCTCCTCGCGGTCCACCGCGTAGCCCTGTTCGCGGATCCGGTGCAGTTCCTCGATGAGCTTCTCGCGGTCGGTGACGGTGTACTCGGTCAGCGGCGCCAGGGTCTCGGGGAGCATCGCGCGGACCCGGTCGTCGCCGTAGGTGGCCAGCAGGGCCTTGCCCAGCGAGGTGGAGTGCGCGGGCAGCCGCCGTCCCACCCGGGTGAAGGGGCGCAGGTAGTGCTGCGACTGGCGGGTGGCGAGATAGACGACGTTGGTGCCGTCCAGCCGGGCGAGGTGGATGGTCTCGGTGGTGTCGTCGGAGAGCCGGTCCAGGGTGGGGCGTGCGGCGGCCACGACCTCGTCGCCGTCGATGTAGGAGGTGCCCACCAGCAGGGCGCGCACTCCGATTCCGTAGCGGGTGCCGGTGGCGTCGGTCTCGACCCAGCCCAGCTCCACGAGTGTGCGCAGCAGCATGTACAGGCTGGACTTGGGGTAGCCGACGGCTTCCTGAACGGCGGCGAGGGTGTGCATGCCGGGCTGCCCGGCGAAGAACTCCAGCAGTTCCACGGTGCGTACGGCCGACTTGACCTGTGCCCCGCCCGCCTCCGGTTTCCTGCCGGGGGCGCCCCCGTGCGCAGAAGGCATCGACCTTGACCCTTTCACTCGACCGGCCATAGAGTCCCGAATGGTTATTCACACACAGGGACGGTGTTCAGTATATCGAACAAGGTCTCCGGGGGGACAGTCTTCGGCGTCCGTGGTCTTGGACGCGCCCCCGCCGGTCCCGTCGCCCCCGCCGCCGTCCGGTCGGCGGCTGTTTCGAAGGAGGAGTTCAGCGGTGGCAGTACCAGTGTGGAGCGTCGACCCCAGGACGGGGAAGCGGCGTGAACAGGTCGCGGTCGAGGCCACGGCCGCCGACGTCGACGCGGCCGTGCGCGCCGCCCACGCCGTGCGCGGGGAGCTGGCGGGCCGTACCGCCCGGATCGCCCTGCTGCGCGCGGCGGCCGGGGAACTGGAGGCCGCCCGTGCGGAGATCGTCGCCGCCGCGGATGCCGAGACCGCTCTCGGTGAGGTCCGGCTGAACGGCGAACTGGGCCGCACCACCTACCAGCTGCTCGCCTTCGCCGACGAGGTCGCAGACGGCGCGTACCTGGACGTCACCATCGACCACGCCGACGCCTCGCTCACCCCGCCCCGGCCCGACCTGCGCCGCTACAAGATCCCCCTGGGTGTCGTGGCGGTCTACGCGGCCTCCAACTTCCCCCTGGCCTTCTCCGTTCCCGGCGGCGACACCGCCAGCGCGCTCGCGGCGGGCTGCCCGGTCGTGGTCAAGGCGCATCCCGATCATCCGGCCACCTCCGAGTTGTGCGCGGCCGCGCTGCCCCGCGCGGCCGCGCGGGCCGGTCTGTCCCAGGAACCCGTCCCTGTGGTGCACCGCTTCCCCCCCGGGCGGGGTGGGGCGCCGCGGCCGGCCGCGGGGGGCCCCCCCGGGCCGGTCTGTCCGAGGACGCCGTCCGTGTGGTGCACGGCTTCGACGCGGGTGTGGAACTGGTCAGGCACCCGCTGGTCGCCGCGGCCGGGTTCACCGGCTCGATCCGGGGCGGCCGGGCCCTGTTCGACGCCGCCGCCGCCCGCCCGGTCCCCATCCCCTTCCACGGCGAGCTGGGGAGCCTCAACCCGGTCGTGGTCACCGAGGCGGCGGCCGAGGAGCGTGCCGGGGAGATCGGCGGTGGGCTGGCCGGCTCGATGACGATGGGCTCCGGGCAGTTCTGCACCAAGCCGGGGCTGGTCCTCGCCCCCGAGGGCGAGGCCGGCGACGGACTGCTGGAGGCTCTGGCCGGCTCCGTCGCCGAGGCCGCCCGCGGGCCGCTGCTGGACGCCCGGATGCGTGAGGCGTTCCTGGCCGGCGTGCGGGCCCGGACGGAGCTGGAGGACGTCACGGCGCCGGTCGCCGCCGCCGAGGGCGGGGAGCAGGCCGTGGGGGCGGGCTTCCTGACCGTCCCGGCGGAGCGGCTCGTCGGTTCCGAGCGGCACGCGCTGCTGCTGGAGGAGTGCTTCGGGCCCGTCACGGTCGTCGCCCGCTACCGCGACGCCGAGGAGGTCAGCGCCGTGCTGGCCAAGCTGCCGGGCAACCTCACCGCGACCCTCCACCTGGGCGAGGAGGAGGCGGGCCGGGGTGACGGCGCCGCGGCCCGGCTGCTGGCCGAGCTGACGCCGCTGGCCGGGCGTGTCCTGGTCAACGGCTGGCCCACCGGCGTCGCCGTCGCACCCGCCCAGCACCACGGCGGCCCCTACCCGGCCACCACCTCCACCTCCACCTCGGTCGGCGCCACGGCCATCGAGCGCTGGCTGCGTCCGGTCGCCTACCAGGACACCCCGCCGGCGCTGCTGCCCGAGGAGCTGCGCGACGACAACCCGCTGGGGCTGCCGCGCAGGGTGGACGGGCGCCGCGAGGGCTGAACGCCTCCGGGACGCCGGCCCCGCCCCGGCCCGTCCGCGGGAAGGGGACGGCGCCTCCTCCATAAGGAAGGCTTCGGGGCCGGGCAAGACAATTCACCATGGACAGCGGCGAACCGGGGCGACACAGTGGTGTCCGTGGAGACCTCACTGCCGGGAGCGCCGGCCCTGCCGGAAACACCCGAGACGACGGAAACACCGGACCTGCCGCGCCTGCGCGACCTCGTACGGGCCGAGTTCGCACCGACGGCCGTCTACCTGAACACCGCCTCGCACGGTCTGACGCCCGCCCGCACCGCCGCCGCACTGCGGGAGGCGGTGGAGGAGACGGTGGAGGGGCGCATCGACATGGTGCGCTGGTTCGCCGTGATCGAACAGGCACGTGCCCGCTTCGCCCGGCTCGCGGGGCTGACCCCGGACAGGGTGGCGCTGGGGGCGGCCGTCTCCGCGCACGTCTCGCTGGTCGCGGGCTCGCTGCCGCCCGGCGCCGAGGTGCTGGTGGCCGACGGCGACTTCAGCTCCCTGGTCAACCCGTTCGCGATGCGCGCCGACCTCAAGCTGCGCACCGCCGAGCTTCATGAGCTGGCCGACGCCGTCAGGCCCGGTACCGCGCTGGTGGCCGTCAGCGCCGTGCAGTCGGCCGACGGCCGTCCCGCGGACCTCGCCGCCGTCGCCGGGGCCGCCCGGGCCCACGGCGCCCGCACCCTGGTGGACACCACCCAGGCCACCGGCTGGCTGCCGGTGGACGCGGACGCCTTTGACTACACCGTGTGCGGCGCCTACAAGTGGCTGCTGTGCCCGCGCGGGGCCTCCTTCCTCACCGTGCCCGGTGACGGCGGGGACCTGGTGCCCCTGCAGGCGGGGTGGATCGCGGGGGAGCGGCCCTGGGACAGCTGCTACGGGACGGTGGAGGAGATGGCCCGCTCCGCCCGCCGCTTCGACATCTCCCCGGCCTTCCTGCCCTACCTGGGCGCCGAGCGCTCCCTGGCCCTGATCGAGGAGGCCGGGCCGGAGGCGGTCGGCGCCCACGACCGGGCCCTGGCCGCGCGCTTCCGCGCCGGCGCCGCCGAGCTGGGCCACCGCCCGGTGCGCGGCGACTCGGCGATCGTCGCGGTGCCCGGACTGGGCGGGGCGGCCGAGGCGCTGAAGGGGGCGGGGGTGGAGGTCTCGGTCCGGGCGGGGAACCTGCGCGCGGCCTTCCACCTGTACAACACGGCCGAGGACGTGGAGCGGCTGCTGGCAGCGCTGCCCCGGGCATGACCGCACAGCCTCCGCCGCCTCCGGCTGCGCGGGGTCACGCCGACTGCCTGCGCACCAGCTCGGTCGGCAGGATCACCGCCGACGGCTCCTCGCCGCCGATCAGGCCCAGCAGCACCCGCACCATCTCCGAGCTGATCCGGTCCCACGGCTGGCGGACGGTGGTCAGCTCCGGGAGGCCGGCGACGGCGGAGGGGGAGTCGTCGAAGCCGCCGACGGCGACGTCGTCGGGCACCCGCCGTCCGGCCCGCTCCAGCGCGGCCAGCGCACCGCGCGCCATCAGGTCGGAGGCGACGAACAGGGCGTCCATCCCCGGTGCCCGCCGAAGCAGTTCGGCGGTGGCCCGCTGACCGCTGTCGCGGCTGTAGTCGCCGTGGGCGACCAGGTCGTCGCCGGCGGGGAGCCCGGCCTCGGCCAGCACCTCGCGCCAGCCCGCCAGCCGGTCCACACCGCCGGGGGTGTCCGGCGGCCCGGCGACCGTGGCGATGCGGTGGCGTCCGAGTGAGACCAGGTGCCGCACGATGTCACGGGCGCCGTCGCGGTCGTCGGCCGCCACATGGGCGATCCTGGCGGTGCGCCCGCTGCGGTCGAGCGGTTTGCCGCTGGAGACCACCGGTATACCGGCCTTCACGAGCTGCTCGGCCACCGGGTCGCCGGTGTGGCTGGAGACCAGCAGTACGCCGTCGACGTGTCCCGCGGTGACGTAGCGCATGACGCGGCGCCGCTCGGCGGGCGTACCGGCGGTCATCAGCAGCAGCGGGATGTCGTGCGCGGCCAGCGCCTGGGTGCAGCCGCGCAGCAGCACGTTGAAGTTGGGGTCCTCGAACAGCTTCTCCTGCGGTTCGGTGAGCAGGAAGGCCACCGAGTCGGAACGGCCGGTGATCAGGCTGCGGGCGTGCCGGTTGACGACGTAGCCCGTCCTGCGGATCGCGGCCCTGACCGCGTCCGCCGCGGCCGGGCTGACGTTGTGCCCGCCGTTGAGGAACCGCGAGACCGTGCCCCGGGAGACCCCGGCCTCCCGTGCCACGTCGTGGATCGTCGGCGGGCGCTTCCGCTCACTGCCGCTCATGCGGTGTCCATCCTCGTTTCCCTCCCCCGTCTCCCCGTGTCCCGGGCAATTGTCCGTGATCCTCGCGCACTCGGCGGCCTCAGGACTTCGCCACTCCGGACAGCGGGTCCAGGCTCCGGAACCGCTGGATCACCGGGGACGGGGCGGTCAGCGGCAGGGGGCCGGCGTGGCCCCGGCGATGACCGGGGTGTACCGGAATCCTGGTCCGCGGCACACGCCGCGACGGTGCGGTGGTTCATGTGGTTCCTCCCTGACAAGGTTCTGTGAACGTACACAGCAGAGAAAGCCGAATGAGCCTTGTCAACGGTTCGTGGCTTGATGTTTTCTGGGTGATGCGGTCGGAAATTGACTGTGCACGCTCCCAGTTCTGTCTCAGTCCGGTCCATTCGGGCCGGTATCTTCGACCCAGGAGGTCGTATGGTGCGCCTCGCCTACGGCGGCGACTACAACCCCGAGCAGTGGCCCGAGGAGGTCTGGCACGAGGACGTCGCGCTGATGCGTGAGGCCGGTGTGACCACGGTCAGCGTCGGCATCTTCTCCTGGGCGATGATCGAGCCCGCCGAGGGCGTCTTCGACTTCGGCCGGCTCGACCGGATCATCGAGGTGCTGCACGGAGCCGGCATCGGCGTCGACCTGGCCACCCCCACCGTGGTGCCACCCGCCTGGTTCTACCGTGCCCACCCCGAGGCGCTGCCCGTCAGCCGGGAGGGCGTGCGCTGGGAGTTCGGCTCACGCGGTGCGATCTGCCACAACTCGCCCGCCTACCAGGAGGCCTCCGCCCGGGTCGCCCGTGCGCTGGGCGAGCGGTACGGGCGGCATCCCGCGGTCGTGATGTGGCACGTCCACAACGAGTACGGCGTACCCGTCCTGGAGTGCTACTGCGAGACCTCCGCCGCGGCCTTCCGTACCTGGCTGCGGGAGCGCCACACCACCCTGGAGGAACTCAACACCGCCTGGGGGACCGCTTTCTGGGGGCAGACCTACGGCGACTGGGAGGAGATCGCCCCGCCCCGGGCCACCCCTACCGTCTGCAATCCGGCCCAGCGCCTGGACTACGCCCGATTCGCGAGCGACAGCGCCCTGGCGAACTTCCGCCGCGAGCGCGACCTGCTGCACGAGCTGTCCCCGGGGGTGCCCGTCACCACCAATTTCATGGTCTCGCCCACCCAGTGCGACACCATCGACTACTGGGCCTGGGGCCGCGAGGTCGACATCGTCACCAACGACCACTACCTGGTGGCCGAGGACGAACGCAACCACGTCAACCTGTCGATGGCCGCCGACCTGGCCCGCTCGGTCGCCGGCGGCGAGCCGTGGCTGCTGCTGGAGCACTCCACCAGCGGCGTCAACTGGCAGCCGCGCGGCATCGCCAAACGCCCCGGTGAGATGGCCCGCAACTCCCTGGCCCACATCGCCCGGGGTTCGGAGGGCGCGATGTTCTTCCAGTGGCGGGCCTCCCGCTTCGGCGCGGAGAAGTTCCACTCGGCGATGCTCCCGCACGCCGGCACCGACAGCCGGATCTGGCGCGAGGTGGTCTCGCTCGGCGCGGACGTCGCCGCACTGGAGGAGATCCGCGGCACGCGCACCGTCGCGGACGTGGCAGTGGTGTGGGACTGGCAGTCGTGGTGGGCGCAGAAGCTGGAGTGGCGCCCCAGCCAGGACCTCGACGCCCGCGAACGGGCCGAGGCCTGGTACGCGGCTCTCTTCGACCGCCGTCTGACGGCCGACTTCGTTCCCCCGCACACCGGCGCGGCCGCTCTGGCGGCCTACCCGCTGGTGGTGGTCCCCGCCCTCTACCTGGCCACGGCGCAGGCCGGGGAGAACCTGCGGGACTACGTGGCCGGCGGCGGCACCCTGGTGGTGTCGTACTTCTCCGGCATCGTCGACGAGCACGACGCCGTCCACCCCGGCCCCCACCCGGGCGCGCTGTGTGAGGTGCTGGGACTGACGGTCGAGGAGTTCCAGCCGCTGCGGGCGGGCCGGAGCGTGACCGTCCTCGGCCGCGGGGTCCCCGAGCTGGAGGCCGACGCGTGGGCCGAGACCGTCGTGGCGCGGGGCGCCGAGACGGTGTGGTCCTACGGCCGCGGCCCGGCTGCGGGCGGCCCCGCCGTCACCCGCAACCGGCTGGGCGGGGGCGCCGCGTGGTACGTCTCGACGCGGCTGGGACAGGACGGGCTCGACGCCGTGCTGGCCGCCGCCTGCGCGGACGCGGGCATCGCCCCGCGCGACGGAATCCCCCACGACGTGGAGGTGGTACGCCGCCGCGGGGAGTCGGGCACCTACCTCTTCGCCCTCAACCACACCGGCGCCGACGCCGGGGTGCCGCTGGAGGCGCCCGGCACCGAACTGCTCGGCGGCACCCGTGTGGCCGGCCGGCTGGAGGTTCCCGCGGGCGGGGCCCGTGTGGTCCGCCTGGACGGCTGAGCCCCGGGCGAGCGCGAGGGGGCGGGACCGTACGGTCCCGCCCC
>NZ_JBXUOY010000253.1:0-7445 GCF_057196705.1 Streptomyces sp. ATLC9
ATCCTGCCCCGGCCGCGCCAGGCGGGCACCGCGACGGCGGCCAGCAGCAGGGGCGCGGCGAGGGCCGCGCCCTCGTTGGGCCGCATCAGGGTCGCCACGGCCAGTCCGGCGGCCAGTCCGGCGGGCCGCGCACCGCGGCCGGATCCGCTTCCCGCGAAACAGCCCACCGCCGCGAGCGCGCCCATCGCCGTGTAGTGGTTGGGCATGGCGGCGCCCGCGTAGAACAGCACCGTCCACAGCGAGCCGTACAGCGCCGCCGCCACCCACACCGCCGACGGCCGGGGCACCACCCGCAGCCAGGAGCGGAAGCCCAGATAGAGCGCGATGCTCGACAGCGCCAGCAGCCAGCCCCTCAGCAGCACGGCCGAGTCGCTCCAGGAGGCGACGGGAAACAGCAGCAGGGGCACGCCATGGGTGCGCGGGGCGCTGAAGGGGGTCGGGGGGCCGTAGGGGGAGAAGCGGCTGGCGTAGACGGTCTCGTCCCAGCCGAGCGGCAGGGTGAGCGGCACCAGGAGGGCGGCGGACAGCGTCAGCAGGACGCAGACGGCCGCCAGCTTGCGGGCCTCCCGCCGCAGGGCGCTCGGCGAGCCCGGCGCCGCGGCCGTGGCGCCGGTGCCGACGCCGCCGAGCCCTCTGATTCCTCCGGGGGCGAGTAGCCCGCCGGGGACCGGCACCGTGCGGCCGAAGGTCGGTGCTCCGCCCGGCGTTCTGCCCGGCATGGCGTTCACGAGGCCTCCACCCGGTCGTCCTGCGGCCTGCGGTCTGCCCCCGCCCGCCGTTGTACCAGCGCGCCGGCCGGGGCGGCGCGCACCCGCGCGGCGGCCGCACCGATCGGACGACGGCCCTACGGCAGCCGGCCTACGGACACGCTCCGGCGCGCGGCCCCGGCGGGCGACGGAGGAAGGGGCGCGCGGGAGGACACGAGCGCTGTGACGTACACCCCAGGCGCGTGGCCGGACGCCGTCGGTGAGAACCCGGACACACCGGGAGCCGTGGCACGCCCCGGCCCGGAGCCGGGCGCGAGGGGGAACGAAGAGCAGCGCCCGACCTGGTACTTGGCCTGCTCGGAGGAGCCGGGGCCGCCTGCCGCCGGCGGGGCGCCTGCGACCGCCGGACGGGCCCGCGGAGCGTGCTGCCGGGCGGGCCGCGAAGCGGGGCCGCGCCCACCGGACTCCTGGCTTCCCGGTGCGGAAGATGTCTCAAGTAGGCTACGGGACCGTTGCCGTCCGGCAAGGGTGCCGGAGACCGTGACGCCCGCCGATGCTGTCGACCGGGTTCGTACGAAGAAGCGGAGTACAGCGGTGGTGCGGATCGAACTGGGGGCCGCGGTTTCCGTCGCCCGGGAGATCGCCGAGGAGACCCTGGCCCCGCGGGCGGCCTCGGTGGACGCGGAGCAGCGGTGGCCGGGGGAAGGCATGGCGGCCCTGCTGTCCCGGCTGGGCGGACTGGTGGTGCCCGAGCACTCCGGCGGCATGGGCCACGGTCTGCTGGCCGTGGCGCAGGTGGGAGAGGCGACGGGCCGGGCCTGCGCCTCGACGTCGATCTGCTTCGGCATGCACCTGGTCGGCTCGGCGGTGATCGCCGCGCAGGCCGGCACCGTGCAGCGGGAGCGGTACCTGGCGCCGATCGCCGCCGGGGAGCACCTGACGACCCTGGCCCTGTCCGAGCCCGGGACGGGCGGCGAGTTCTGGCTGCCGCAGACCCGCATGGAGCGCGTCGAGCGCTCCGGCGGCGACCGGCTGCGGCTGACCGGCACCAAGAGTTTCGTCACCAACGGCGGCCACGCCGACTCCTACGTCGTGTCCACCGTCGCCGTGGGGCCAAAGACGCCGCCCGGCCAGTTCTCCTGCACGGTCGTCGACGCCGACGCGCCCGGCCTTCGGTGGGGTCCCCAGTGGCACGGCTTCGGCATGCGGGGCAACTCCTCGCGCGGCCTGGAGCTGCCCGGCGTGGAGATCCCCGCCGAGTGCCTGCTGGGGAAGGAGGGCGACGAGATCTGGTACGTGTTCAACGTCGTCGCCCCCTACTTCCTGATGGCCATGTCCGGCACCTACCTGGGCGTCGCCGCGGCAGCCCTGGAGGAGACCCGCACCCATCTGCTGCGGCGGCGCACACGCGCCGGCCGCGCCCTGGCCGGCAACCCGGTCGTACAGCACCGGCTGGGCACGATGTGGGCCCGGGTGGAGCGCACCCGGCGGCTGATCTACCAGGCCGCCGCCGAGGCGGAGCTCGGCGGCCCCGAGGCCCTGCCGGGGCTGGCCTCGGCCAAGGCCGAGGTCGCCGACGCGGCGGAGGCCACGGTGAACGACGCCCTGACCCTGCTCGGCGGGATCGGCTACGGGACGGACTCGCCGCTGCAGCGGATGCTGCGCGACGCCCGCGCCGCCCATGTGATGGCCCCGGTCACCGACGTGCTGCGGGTGTGGGCGGGCAAGGCCCTGCTGGACGAACCGCTGCTGGAAGGCTGACGGTGTACTGACGATGCCCGGCGAGAAGAACCGCATCCTGCTGGTGGACGTCCTTCCCGAGACCGCGGAGGACTTCGAGGCCGCGTTCGGCGAGGGGACCGTGTCCGGCGAGGAGGCCGAACTCGTCCACGTCACGGCCGCGAGCGTCCTGGAGCACACCGAGGGCAGGCCCGGCGAACGCCGGCCCGCCGTGGCGGTGGTGGGCCGGCGGGTACCGGCCCCGGTCGGCCTGATCCACGCGCTGCGTCCCCACCCGGCGGACCTGGCGGTGGTGGTGGTCGCCACCTCCGCCACCGACTCCCGGCTCACCACGCTGCCGATACTCTTCTCCGCCGACCTCGTCCGCCGGATCCCGGACGCACGGGCCGACCTGCTGCCGCGGACGGCCCGCGAACTGCTGGAGGGCGTGACCGGACGGCGCGCCGAGATCTCGGTGCGTGCCACCGTCCAGCGGCAGCTCGCCACCGGCACGGTGATGGGCCGGCAGCTGGGGGAGCGGCTGCTGGGCGAGTTCCTCACCCAGGCCCCGATCGGCGCCCTCATGCTGGACGACGACGGCGCGGTGCTCGCCTGGAACCACCGTGCCTCGGACGTCCTGCAGCTGGACGACCACGGCTCGCTCCGCCGTCCACTGGCCGACCTGTTCCCGCCGGACGCCCGCGCCGCGCTGCGGCAGCACCTGGCCACCGCCCGGGAGCAGTCCGCCCCCGGTCCCGACGTGGTCTTCGAGCGCACCGGGTCCGACGGCACCTCGCAGGCCATACGCGTGGCCCCCCAGAAGGTGACGGACTCCGAGGGCCGCGAGCGCGTCCTGGTGCTCGCCGAGGACGTCACCGACCGCCTGCACGCGCAGCGCAAGCTCGCCGAACGCACCGGCCACGCCCTGCTCAGCGCGGAGGTCGCCGCCGCCATGACGGCCCCCGGCCCGCTGGCCGAGCGCCTGCACCGCTGCGTACGGGCCACCGCGGACCGGCTGGGCGCCGACCGCGTCTGCCTGTGGACCCTGACGCCGTCCGGCAGACCCGAGCCCGCCGCCTGCGCCGACGTCGACCGCACCACCGCCGCCGGCGGTCTCCACCCCGGGCACGCCGACGAGGACCTGGTCGGGCGGATCGCCGCCCGGCAGCGTCCCCATCTGGACCTCGCACCCCCCGGCGGGCCGCCGTCCGGGTCCAGTCGGCCGGCGGGCTCCTTCGCGGGCTATCCGCTGGTCTCCGGCGGGGAGCCGATCGGCGTGCTGGCCCTGAACACCCGGCTGGCCCTGCCCGGCTCCACGCTGTCCATCCTGGAGAACATCGCCGACCAGGTCGCCGTCGGCATCCAGCGGGACCGCCTGCTGCACCGGCTGCGCGCCACCACCCAGGCCCTGGAGCGCCCGCTGCTCCCGCCCCGCCTGCCCGAGCTGCCCGGCTTCGACCTCGCCGCCCGCTACCACCCCTTCGGCAGCGGGCTGCACATCGGCGGGGACTTCTACGACGCCTTCACCGCTCCCGACGGCCGGTACGTCCTGGCCCTGGGCGACGTCTGCGGGAAGGGGCCCGGCGCCGCCGCCATCACCGGTCTGGTGCGCCACACCCTGTGGGCGGCGGCCCAGCACACCACCGACCCCGAACACGTCCTGAGCCTGGTCAACAACGCGCTGCGGCGGCAGAACACCCCCTTCTGCACCCTCGCCTACGCCGTCCTGGAGCCGCCCTCCGACCCGGCGGACCCCTCCGGCACCGCCCGCGTCCGCATCGCCTCCGCCGGGCACCCCGCCCCGCTGCTGCGCCGCGCCGACGGCCGCGCCGTGCCGCTGGAGGTGCGCGGTCCGCTGCTGGGCGTCCTGGACGAACTGCACCACCCGGTGACCGAGGTGGAGCTGCGGCCTGGCGAGACCCTGGTGTTCTACACCGACGGCTTCACCGAGGGCGCCGGGGCGGAGGACCGCCGCGAGCCCGAGGACCTCGCCGCCCTGCTGGCCGCACACCCGCCGCCGGCCGGTGACGGGCGCCCCGCCGACCGCGTGGTCGCGGCCCTGCTGGAGGACGCCCACTCCTGGTGGGGCGAGCGGCTCCGCGACGACCTGGCCGTCCTGGCCATCGCCCGCCTGGGCTGACCGGCTCCGGGCCGGCGCCGCTCCGGGCCCTCAGGGGCGGGCGCGGAGGTTGGTGCCGTTCAGGCACAGGGCGATGTTGCGGACCGCGGCGGTGAGCTCCTCGATCACCCGGGCGGCCTGCTCTGCGTCGTGGAAGGCGGGCCGGTCGGCGGACGCGGACAGGGAGCTGCTGAGGTCCTCGGTGAGCCGGCGCATCGCGTCCAGTTCCTCGGCGGGCGGCACGGCGGGTGCGCCGGGGGCCGCGGGCTCGCCCGAGGGGGGCGCCGGGGCGGGTGCGGCGGGTGCGGCCGGAGTCGCCGGGACGAGGGGTACGGGTGCGGGTTCCGCGGGCTGCGGGGGCTGCGGGGGCTGGGCCGGTCGCGGGGACTGAGCGGGCGCGGGCGCGGCCCGGGACTCGGAGCGGGGTACGGCGGGTGCGGTGGACGCCGCCGACGTCTCCGGCGCGGCGGGCGCCGCGCCCGTACCGCCGCCACCGGCCGCCGGAGCGCTCCATCCCCCGGCGGGCCTCGACGCGTCCGGCGAGAACCTGGTCTGCGGCGGCAGCACGTTCTCGGCGGTGCCAGGGGACCACAGCGGCGCCGTCGGCTGCGGCGCGGTGGGGACGTGCTCGGCCTTCCACTGCAGCCGGTAGCACTCGACCTGGTCGGCGCAGGCGGTGCGGGCGTGGAAGACCGCGCTGCCCTCGCCCAGGTCGGGGTACCAGAGGTTCGGACCGGGGAAGCGCACCGTCCGCATCCGGGGCTTGACGGGCTCCGCGCAGCCGATGCAGCAGCCGGCCGGCACGCACAGCCCCGCGACCTCCTTCTGCGCGGCGGCGCGGGGACCGATCTCCCCGCGGTACTCCCCGTTGCCGCAGGGCGGCAGTTCGCCGCAGGTGCGGCAGACCGCGTAGTGCTCCGGCAGGACCTGCCAGCCGTGGCTGACGGGCGCGCACCAGTGCTTGGGCGCGGAGCGCGGGAAGTTCTCGTTGCGCAGGACCAGCACCACGGGCCGCTTGTAGAAGTCGGACCGCTCGGGGGGCTGCGCGTTCGGCCGCCCGTTCATCCTGCGCAGGTCCTCCGAGTGCCGCCACAGTTCGAGGTGCTCGCGCCAGGCCTGCTCGTAGGAGAGCGGCCAGGGGTGGTCCCGGTACTCGTCGATCTCCAGGATCCGCCAGGGCTGCCGGTCGAAGACGACGACGTGCCCGCTCCTCAGGCGCAGGTGCGTACCGTTGTCGCCTTCCCTGGGCCAGTCGATGCGGCCGACGCGGGTGGGCTGGTCGGGGAGCCCTTCGCGAACATGCATGCCACGCTCCTCGGCAACGGGACAACTGTGGTCAACATGGAGCACTTTCCACCATTCTGGATCATTTCGGACCTTTAGCCGTTCAGACACGCGCACGCCCGTCGCCCCGCCCACCCCGCTCCGCGGTCGCCGTGCGGCACCGACGCGGCGACGGCGTGCGGCACGTACCGCGCCGACGCCGGGCGCCCCGTGAGTATTAACCTTTTGCCTGAGATTCCCCGCGAATGGTTGGCTGCCCGCCATGAGATCCCTGACCGAGAAGGACATCCGCGCGTCGTTCGTCAACTGCTCCAAGGGCGAGGCGAGACGCATGGCGCTGCCGCGCGACCTGACCGAAAAGCCCTGGGACGAGCTGGACTTCCTCGGCTGGCGCGATCCCGCCGCCCCCGACCGCGGCTGTGTCGTCGCCGAACGAGACGGCCTCCTCACGGGCGTGGTCCTCCGCGCCCCCGCCCGGCAGCCGGGCCGCGCCCGCCGCGGCGGCGGCATGTGCTCGCTGTGCCTGACCACGCACCCGGCCGACGGCGTGGCCCTGATGGCCGCCCCCAAGGCCGGCCGGGCCGGACGCGAGGGCGACTCGGTCGGGCTGTACATGTGCGCCGACCTCGCCTGCTCCCTGTACGTGCGCGGCGGGAAGGTCCCCGACGGCGGCGGGCGCCTGGAGGAGTCGCTGACGGTGGAGGAGCAGGCGGAGCGGACCAGGGCCAACCTCCTCGCCTTCCTCGACCGGCTCCAGGCGTGAGCCTCGGCCCGGAGCAGCTGGCGGCCGTCGGCCTCCTGGCCGCGGTCGCCCACGGCCTCAAGGGCCTCACCGGCTTCGGGCCCGCGACGCTGTTCGTCCCCGTGGCGTCGCTGCTGTTCGGCCAGCCGGCCGCGGTGGCCGCCTCCGGAGTCCTGGACGCCACCTCCGGCGCGGCGCTCACCGCCGCGGACCGGCACGTCCGCCGGGGCCGGGAGGGTCTGCTGACCGGCGCGTTCATGGCGGTGGGGACGGCCGCCGGGGTGGTGGCCCTGACCCGCGTGCCCGAGGCCGTGGCCGCAGCCGCCCTGGTGCTGGCGGTGCTCACCGGTCTGGCGGCGGTGGTGGACGCCCGGCGGCGGGGCCCGGTGGGCCAGTCCCGGCCGCTGGACGCCCGTGACGGGGCGGCCGGGCTGCTGGCCGGATTCGTCGGCGGCCTCACCGGGATCGGCGGCCCGCCCCTCGTCGTCCATCTCCAGCGCGTGCTGACCCCCCACGACCTCAGGGTCGTGGTGACGCGCGTCCTGCTGGTGGCGGCCGTGGTGCGGGTCGCCACCTTCCTCGCCGTCGGCGAGGACGCGCAGGTCGCGAACGCGCTGCTGCTGGCTGCGGTCTGCCTGCCGCCGCAGCTCGCCGGGCTCCTGGCCGGCGCCCGTCTGGCCCGCCGCGTCTCCCCGGCCCGTCTGGCTGCGGTCAACGGCGCGGTCGTCGCCGCCTCCGTCCTGCTCGCCGCTCTGGGCGCCCTGCTGTAGTGCGTCCTGCTCAGGCCCCGCCGTGGTACCCGTTCCGGCGCCGGGGCGGCGGCGGGACGTGAGGCCCCCCCCGGGGCCCGGTGGGCCCCGCGTAGCGGCGGGGG
>NZ_JBXUOY010000254.1:0-7404 GCF_057196705.1 Streptomyces sp. ATLC9
GGCCGGTCCTGGGCGCCGGCGGCCGGCCGGTGCGGGTGGAGGACATCGAGCGCGCGGTGCGGCTCTCGCGCCGGGTGTGCGCGCTGGCGCTGGCCGTGTGCGGCGGCGCCGGGACGCTGCGGGAGGCCCGCGCCGGACGGCGGGGAGACCGGCGGCGGAGGATGCCGGGGGGAAGAGCGTGACGGGCGGCGGACTGCTGATCGCGGGGACGACCTCCGACGCGGGCAAGAGCGTGGTCACGGCGGGCGTCTGCCGCTGGCTGGCCCGCAGGGGGGTGAAGGTGGCGCCGTTCAAGGCGCAGAACATGTCCCTGAACTCCTTCGTGACGCGCGAGGGCGCCGAGATCGGCCGCGCCCAGGCCATGCAGGCCGTCGCGGCCGGTGTGGAGCCGAGCGCGCTGATGAACCCCGTGCTGCTCAAACCGGGCGGTGACCGCTCCAGCCAGGTGGTGCTGCTGGGCCGGCCGGTGGGCGAGATGAGCGCGCGCGGCTACTTCGGGGGCCCCGTACCGCCGCCGTTCCCCGGCGGGCCGCGGCGCGCGGGCCGGCGGGAGGACCTGCTGGAGACGGTCGCCGGCTGCCTGGCGGAGCTGCGCCGCACCCACGACGTGGTGATCTGCGAGGGCGCCGGCAGCCCGGCCGAGATCAATCTGCGGCGCACCGACATCGTCAACATGGGCCTGGCGCGCGCCGCGCGGCTTCCGGTCGTGGTGGTCGGCGACATCGACCGCGGCGGCGTCTTCGCCTCCCTCTTCGGCACCACCGCCCTGCTCGCGCCCGAGGACCAGGCGCTGGTGGCGGGCTATCTGGTCAACAAGTTCCGCGGCGACGTCACGCTCCTCGAACCCGGTCTGGAGATGCTGCGCGGCCTGACCGGCCGACCGGTGCTGGGCGTCCTGCCCTACGCGCACGGGCTGGGCATCGACGAGGAGGACGGGCTGCGGCTGTCGCTGCGCGGCACCCTCCGCGAGTCGGTCGTCACGCCGCCGCACGGCCGCGACGTGCTGCGGGTCGCGGTGGTGCCCGTGCCACTGATGTCGAACTTCACGGACGTGGACGCGCTGGCGGCCGAGCCGGGTGTGGTGGTGCGGTTCACCGACCGGCCCGAGGAGCTGGCCGACGCCGATCTGGCGGTCGTGCCGGGCACCCGCGGCACCGTGCGGGCGCTGGCCTGGCTGCGCGAGCGCGGCCTGGCCGGCGCCCTGGCCCGCCGGGCGGCCGAGAGCCGCCCGGTGCTGGGGATCTGCGGAGGCTTCCAGCTGCTGGGCGAGCGGATCGAGGACGAGGTGGAGTCGCGCGCCGGGACGGTGGACGGTCTGGGCCTGCTGCCGGTGCGGGTGCGCTTCGAGGCGGAGAAGACCCTGGCCCGGCCGGCGGGCGAGGCGCTGGGCGAGCGGGTGGAGGGCTACGAGATCCACCACGGCGTGGCCGAGGTCACCGGCGGCGACGAGCCCTTCCTGGACGGCTGCCGCTCCGGTTCGGTGTGGGGCACGCACTGGCACGGCTCGCTGGAGAGCGACGGCTTCCGGCGCGCCTTCCTGCGACGGGTGGCCGCCGACGCGGGGCGGGCGTTCGTCCCCGCCCCGGACACCTCCTTCGCCGCGCTGCGCGAGGAGCAGCTGGACCGGCTGGGCGACCTGGTGGAGGAGCACGCCGACACCGCCGCGCTGCTGCGGCTGATCGAGGACGGCGCGCCCGCGGGGCTGCCGTTCGTGCCGCCGGGTGCGCCGTGAGCGGCGCGAGTGACGCGAGCGGGACCGACAGGACGAACGAGAAGACCGACACGGCCGATGCGAAGGACGTACGAACCGATGGGGGCTCGATGAGCACGGTACTGCTGCTGTCCACCGCCGACACCGACCTGCTGGCGGCCCGCGCCTCCGGCGCCCCGTACCGCATCGCCAACCCGGCGCGCGTCGACGTCGCCGGGGAGCTGCCCGCACTCGTGGAGGGCGCGGACATCGCCGTCGTACGCCTGCTGGGCGGTCGGCGCGCCTGGGAGGACGGGCTGGCGGCGCTGCGGGCCACCGGGATCCCGACGGTGCTGCTGGGCGGCGAGTCCGTCCCGGACGCGGAGCTGATGGCCGCCTCCACCGTCCCGGCCGGCGTGGTCGCCGAGGCGCTGGAGTACCTGGTGGCGGGCGGACCGGAGAACCTGGCGGAGCTCGTGCGCTTCCTGTCCGACACCGTGCTGCTGACCGGCCACGGCTTCGCCGGACCGCGCCCGATGCCCGAGTACGGCGTCCACGGCGACCGCGGGCACGACCCGTCCCGGCCGACGGTGGGCGTGCTGTTCTACCGGGCTCACGAGCTGTCGGGGAACACCGCCTTCGTCGACACGCTGTGCGACGCGATCGAGGAGCGCGGCGCCAACGCCCTGCCGGTGTACTGCGGTTCGCTCAGGAGCGCCGACCCCGGTCTGTACGGACTGCTGGGCCGCGCCGACGCGCTGATCGCCACCGTGCTCGCCGCCGGCGGCGCCCACGCGGCGGACGCGAGCGCGGGCGGCGACGACGAGACCTGGGACGTCGGCGCGCTGGCCGAGCTGGACGTCCCCGTGGTCCAGGGCCTGTGCCTGACCGGCTCCCGCGCCGTCTGGGACGCCTCCGACGCCGCCCTGTCCCCGATGGACGCGGCGATGCAGGTGGCGATCCCGGAGTTCGACGGACGGCTGGTCACCGTGCCGTTCTCCTTCAAGGAGGACGGCCCCGACGGGGTGCCCGTCTACGTCGCCGACCCCGAGCGGGCCCGCCGGGTGGCCGGGATCGCGGTGCGGCACGCAGCGCTGCGGCACAGGCCGAACGCGGACAAGAGGATCGCCCTGGTCTTCACCGCCTACCCCACCAAGCACTCGCGCGTCGGCAACGCCGTGGGCCTGGACACCCCGGCCTCGGCCGTGGGGCTGCTCCGCGCCCTGCGCGAGGCCGGTTACGACACCGGTGAACTGCCCGGAACCGGCGACGAGCTGATCCACCGGCTGATCGCGGCGGGCGGCCACGACGTGGAGTGGCTGACCGAGGAGCAGCTGGCCGCCGCGCCCGCCCGGGTGCCGCTGGCCGACTACCGGCGGTGGTTCACCGCGCTCGACCCGGAGCTGCGCGAGGCCATGCGCGAGCACTGGGGCGAGCCGCCGGGCTCGCTGTACGTGGACGGCGAGGGATCCGGCGCCGAGATCGTGCTGGCCTCGCTGCGGTTCGGCAACGTGGTGGTGATGATCCAGCCGCCGCGCGGCTTCGGCGAGAACCCCATCGCGATCTACCACGACCCCGATCTGCCGCCCTCCCACCACTACCTGGCGGCCTACCGCTGGATGGAGACCCCGCGGGACCAGGGGGGCTTCGGCGCCGACGCCGTGGTGCACATGGGCAAGCACGGCACGATGGAGTGGCTGCCGGGCAAGGGCCTGGGCCTGTCGGCCGGCTGCGCCCCCGACGCGGTGCTGGGCGATCTGCCGCTGGTCTACCCGTTCATCGTCAACGACCCCGGCGAGGGGACGCAGGCCAAGCGCCGCGGTCACGCCACGGTCGTCGATCACCTGGTGCCGCCGATGGCGCGCGCCGACTCCTACGGCGACCTGGCCAAGCTGGAGCAGCTGCTGGACGAGTACGCGCTGGTGAGCGATCTGGACCCGGCCAAGGCCCCGGCCGTGCGCAGCCAGATCTGGACGCTGGTGCGGGCCGCCGAGCTCCACCACGACCTGCGTGTGGAGGAGCAGCCGGACGAGGACGAGTTCGACGAGTTCGTCATGCACATCGACGGCTGGCTGTGCGAGATCAAGGATGTGCAGATCCGCGACGGCCTGCATGTGCTGGGCGGCGGGCCGGTGGGCGAGCCGCGCGTCAACCTGGTGCTGGCGGTGCTGCGTTCGGCCCAGGTGTGGGGCGGGGTCGGCGGCGCGCTGCCGGGCCTGCGGGCGGTGCTGGCCGAGCACGTGGGGCTGGTGGAGTCCGAGCTGCTGGCCGAGCCGGGGGCGCGCCTGGAGGTGCCGAAGGCACTGACCGCGCTCGCGGACGGGCCCTCCCGTACCGCCTCCGACGCGGTGGACCTGCTCGAGCACCTGGCGCGGCGGCTGGTGGAGTCGATGGAGTCCCGCGGCTGGGCGCGCGAGGCGGCTTCGGAGGTGGTCCGCGAGGTGCTGGACTCCGAACTGCCGGGCGCCGTACGCGTCCTGGAGTTCGCCGCGGAGGAGGTCGTGCCCCGGCTGGAGCGCACCGGGGACGAGATCGGCAACGTGCTGCACGCGCTGGCCGGCGGCTACGTGCCCGCCGGTCCCTCCGGTTCGCCCACACGCGGCCTGGTCAACGTGCTGCCCACGGGGCGGAACTTCTACTCCGTGGACCCCAAGGCGATCCCGTCCAAGCTGTCGTGGGACGTCGGAAGCGCGCTGGCGGACTCGCTGCTGGCCCGTCACCTGGCCGACCACGGGGAGTACCCGAGGTCGGTGGGTCTGACGGTGTGGGGCACCTCCTGCATGCGCACGCAGGGCGACGACATCGCGGAGATCCTGGCGCTGCTGGGCTGCCGCCCGGTGTGGGACGACGCCTCCCGGCGGGTGACGGGCTTCGAGATCGTCCCCCTGGAGGAGCTGGGCCGGCCGCGCATCGACGTCACCGTCCGCATCTCCGGCTTCTTCCGGGACGCCTTCCCGCACGTGGTGGCGCTGGTGGACGACGCGGTGCGGGCGGTGGCGGAGCTGGAGGAGCCCGCGGGGTCCAACCACGTACGCGCCCACGCCGACGAGGACACCGCCGCCCACGGCGACCGGCGCAGAGCCACGGCGAGGATCTTCGGTTCCAAGCCGGGCGCGTACGGGGCCGGGCTGCTGCCGCTGATCGACGCCCGCAACTGGCGCTCGGACGCGGACCTGGCCGAGGTGTACGCGGTGTGGGGCGGCTACGCGTACGGGCGCGGGCTGGACGGCCGCCCGGCGCGCGGCGACATGGAGACGGCGTTCCGCCGCATCCAGGTGGCGGCCAAGAACGTCGACACCCGCGAGCACGACATCGCCGACGCCGACGACTACTTCCAGTACCACGGCGGCATGGTGGCGATGGTGCGCCATCTGACCGGGGACTCCCCCGAGGCGTACGTGGGCGACTCGGCCGTCCCCGACCAGGTGCGGACGCGGACGCTGGGCGAGGAGACCCACCGGGTCTTCCGGGCCCGGGTGGTCAACCCGCGCTGGATGGCGGCGATGCGGCGGCACGGCTACAAGGGCGCCTTCGAGATGGCGGCCACCGTCGACTACCTCTTCGGCTACGACGCGACGGCCGGGGTCGTGGACGACTGGATGTACCAGCGGCTCGCGGCCGAGTACGTGTTCGACGAGACCAACCAGGAGTTCATGAAGCGCTCCAACCCGTGGGCGCTGCGGGGCGTGACCGAGCGGCTGCTGGAGGCCGCCGACCGCGGGCTGTGGGCCGAGCCGGAGGAGCGGACCCTGGAGCGGCTGCGCGAGATCTACCTCGAACTCGAGGGCGACCTGGAGAGCGGTTCCGACGATCTGGAGGGCGACGCGTGACCACCACCGCGACCACGACCACGGCGGCCACCGCCGCCTATCCGTTCACCGCGATCGTCGGCATGGACGACCTGCGGCTGGCGCTGCTGCTGAACGCGGTCTCGCCGGCCGTCGGCGGCGTCCTGGTGCGCGGCGAGAAGGGGACGGCGAAGTCCACCGCGGTACGGGCCCTGGCCGCGCTGATGCCGCCGGTCGAGGCCGTGCCCGGCTGCCGCTTCTCCTGCGACCCGCACCGCCCCGACCCCGTCTGCCCGGACGGACCGCACGGGGCGCACGGGGCGGGGCCGGGCGCGAGCCGGCCGGCCCGGATGGTGGAGCTCCCGGTGGGCGCCTCCGAGGACCGGCTCGTGGGATCGCTGGACATCGAGCGGGCCCTGTCGGAGGGGGTGAGGGCCTTCGAGCCGGGGCTGCTGGCGCAGGCGCACCGGGGCGTCCTCTACGTGGACGAGGTCAACCTGCTGCAGGACTTCCTCATCGACTCGCTCCTGGACGCCGCCGCGATGGGCGTGGTGCACATCGAGCGCGAGGGCGTCTCGGTGCGGCACTCCTCCCGCTTCCTGCTGGTGGGGACGATGAACCCCGAGGAGGGCGAGCTGCGTCCGCAGCTGCTGGACCGCTTCGGCCTGACCGTGGAGGTGGCCGCCTCCCGGGAGACCGGCGAGCGGATGGAGGTCGTGCGGCGGCGCCTGGAGTACGACGAGGATCCGGCGGCCTTCGCCACCCGCTGGGCCGGTGAGGAGAGCGTGCTGCGGGAGCGGATCGCGGCCGCGCGGGCCCTGCTGCCCGAGGTGCGGCTGGGCGACGCCGCCCTGCGCCAGATCGCCGCCACCTGCGCGGCCTTCGAGGTGGACGGGATGCGGGCCGACATCGTGATGGCGCGCACCGCCACCGCGCTGGCCGCCTGGGCGGGGCGCACCGGTGTGGTGGCCGAGGACGTACGGCGGGCGGCGCTGCTGGCCCTGCCGCACCGCAGGCGCCGCAACCCCTTCGACGCGCCCGGCCTGGACGAGGAGAAGCTCGACGAGACGCTGCGGCGGAACGGCGGTGCGGGGGACGGCACGGACGACGGGCCGGAGGACGATCCGGACCCGGACGGCGGCCCCGGTGGCGGGGACGGCGGCGGCCGGCCGCCGCGGGAGGGCCCGCGGGGACCGGCCGACGCGCCCGAGTCCTCCGAGTCCCCCGAGCCCTCCCTGCCCGGGCAGTCCCGCGGCGAGGAGGACACCGGGCCGGGGCAGGGCGGCGGCGATCAAAGTGGTGAGCAGGCCCCCGCCCGCGCCGGTGAGCCGTTCCGCGCCCGCGCGCTGCACGTACCGGGTGTGGGCGAGGGCGCGGCGGGACGGCGCTCGCGCGCCCGTACCGCCCAGGGCCGCACCACCGGTGCCCGCCCGCCGCGGGGCGCGCTGTCCCGGCTGCACCTGGCCGCGACCGTACGGGCCGCCGCCCCGCACCAGCGGACGCGGGGGCGCTCCGGGCCCGGACTGCTGGTGCGCCGGGAGGACCTGCGCGAGGCGGTGCGCGAGGGCCGGGAGTCCAACCTCGTGCTGTTCGTCGTGGACGCCTCCGGCTCGATGGCCGCGCGGCGGCGGATGGGCGCGGTCAAGGGCGCGGTGCTGTCGCTGCTGCTGGACGCCTACCAGCGCCGCGACAAGGTCGGCCTGGTCTCCTTCCGCGGCTCGGACGCCGAGGTCGCCCTGCCGCCGACCTCGTCCGTGGAAGCCGCCGCGGCGCGCCTGGAGTCGCTGCCGACCGGCGGCCGCACCCCGCTGGCCGCCGGTCTGCTGAAGGCCCGCGACGTACTGCGGACCGAGCGGCTGCGCGACCCCTCGCGGCGCCCGCTCCTGGTCGCCGTCACCGACGGGCGGGCGACGGGCGGCCCGCAGC
>NZ_JBXUOY010000255.1:0-7395 GCF_057196705.1 Streptomyces sp. ATLC9
CGCGGCCGCCGCCCGCCCCCCCCCCCCCCCCCGCCCCCCCCCCCGGCCCCCCCCCGGGGCAACGCGGAACGCAGCAGACCATGAGGAGGAACCACATGTCCGGCACGCCGCAGGAACGGATCGACGCGGTCGGCCAGCGCGTCTTCGAGCTGTTCGGGGCCGTGGCCGCCGCTCCCGACGACGTGGAGACGGGGCGGGCGGCCGACGAGGCGCTCAGGGAGCTCGACCGGCTGCTCGACGGGGAACGGCCCGAGGCGACGCGCCCGTAGCGCTCGGCGAGGGATGTCAGGGGCCGCCCGGCTCAGGCCGGCGGCCCCTGCCTGGTGCGCTCAACCGCCTCCCACAGGTACCAGGACGCCACCGTGCGGTACGGCTGCCACAGCGCGCCCCGCTCATCGATCTCCGCCCGCCCGGGCAACTCCCTCCCGCCGAACGCGAGCGCGAAGCCGTTGCGGATGCCGTAGTCGTCCAGCGGAAGCACGTCCGGGCGGCCCAGCCGGAACATCAGGAACATCTCGGCCGTCCACCGGCCGACGCCCCGTACCGAGGACAGCCGGCGCACCACCTCCTCGTCCTCCATCCCCCGGATCGCCTCCAGCTCGGGGACCCGGCCGGAGACGACCTTCTCGGCCAGGTCCCGCAGGGAGGCCAGCTTCGGCCGCGACAGGCCCGCGCCGCGCAGCCGCTCGTCGGACGCGCCGAGGACCAGCTCGGGCAGCAGCACCCCGCCGGTCTCCGGGAACAGCGCGCACACCCGGCGGTGGATCGTGGCCGCGGCCTTCGCCGCGAGCTGCTGGTAGACGATGGCCTCGGCGAGCGCGGCGAACAGACTCGCCGCCGAGTTGAGCCGCATGGCGAACGGGCCGGCCTCGTCGATGAGTCCGGCCAGGCCAGGGTCCGAGCCGCGGAGGTAGGCGATCGCCACGGCCGGGTCGAAGGGAAATCCGTGGTCCGTCCGGTCCGCGGCCGGCGCCGGGGCGCCGTTCGCGCCGGCCCGCTCGATCGCCAGCAGTCCCGTTTTGGTCGCCACGCCCCGGTACGCGGAGAAACCGCCGGGCCGGCCCCCGGCGGAGACGACACGGTGGCAGGGCACGAGCAGCGCGAAGGGGTTCCGGCCCAGCGCCTGGCCCACGGCCCGCGCGGCCCCCGTCCGCCCGAGGCGCTCTGCGACCTCGCCATAGGTGAGCGTCGTGCCCGAGGGGATGGCCCGGGCGGTCTCGTAGACCCGCCGGCGGAACTCGGGCACGCCGGTCATGTCCAGTTCCACGGACGCCAGGTCGGCCGGCTCGCCGCGCAGGTGCCGCGTGATGGCGTCGACGGCCCGCCGCACCGGGGCCGGCGGTTCCGCCCGCCGGGCGTCAGGCACCGTGCCCGCCAGGCGCTCGCTCGTTCCGGCCGTGCTGCCCTCCGGGAGCTGCACGCAGACGACTCCGCGTCCGCCCCAGGCGATTCCGCACCGGCCGAGGGCGGTGTCGAACAGTGTGAATCCGTGTTCCGTCATGCCTTGTGCCGCCCGTTCCCGTTCTTCCGTGAAATCCTACGGCGCCGGTGCTCGAGCACCGCTTGACCACCGCCTGACCGCCTGAAACCGGAATGGGAGGTGGGGATATGTTGCCGACCTGCCGCTTGCCGCTCACAACGCCGGTTCCGGTGGGCCGGACCCACCGGACGACATCAGGAGGCGCAGACGCAGAACTCGTTCCCGTCCAGGTCGTTCAGCACGACCCAGCCGTCGTACTTCGCCACCTCGGTGGCGCCCAGGCCCTTGATGCGCTCGACCTCCTTCTCCAGTTCGTCGGTGAAGAAGTCCAGGTGCAGTCGGTTCTTGCCCTGGCGCTTCTCCGGGACCAGCTGGAGGGACAGACCGACCGCCTTCTTGTCGGGGTCCTCGAAGTAAACGGTGGTCTCGTCGGACGACGAGACGTTGTACCCCGTCACCGCCTTCCAGAAATCGGAAGCGCGCCCGAGGTCCTTGGTGTCGACACAGACGTTGCCGATCTGAACGGTCACTGGAGGTCCTCCTTGGACACTCTTGCGAATATTGCGACACAACACAGCGGCACCGACCGCGCCGGCGCCGCCGGCGTGGATTCTTACAGGATTCTCGGGGCCTGCGCACGCAGGAGATCGATGGCCTCCGGCAGGCCCATGTACGCCAGACGAGATTCGGCCAGTTCGTCATTCCAGCGAGCCGCGAGGTCCCACCGGGACTGAGGGGTGGTGTCGAGCATCAGGCAGCCCGGGAACAGCTCGAAGTCGCGCAGCCGGTCCCGGTGCTGGAGCATGCCCTCCTGGAAGAGCTCCTCGCGGTGCATCACGAACTCGCGGTCGTTGATCTCGCCCCACAGCTCGCGGCCGCGCCGCAGGATGCCCAGCACGTGGTCCCGGTCCTCCGGGTGCTTGAGCAGGTGTTCGCGCACGATGGAGCTTCCGACGGCCAGGTGGCGGATCTCGTCGATCGCCGCACCGCGGGCGATCTCGCCGGCGACCGGGTCGAGCACGCCCCACTTGCGCTCGCTGAGCTCCGTCGACGCGGCGAGCACACCCTCGATGATGATGGCGAACGCCACCACGCCGCCGATGAAGTCGCCCTCCTCGCGGGTGACGGTCCGGGCGAACTCCTTGATGGGCGTCAGGACCTGCTTCTCGTACTCGGCGCCGGTCCTGCGGACCCAGGGCATCAGGTCCTCCGCGGGCACCCCGAGGTTCAGCAGGTGGTTGCGGAAGATCATGTGGTGCCGGGCCTCGTCCATCAGCTGGGTGGAGAAGAACTCCAGCTCGGGGATGCCGGGGGCGGTGGCCACGTAGTCGGCGAGCACCCGGGTGGCGGCCTCCTCGTCCAGAGCCCGGTAGGCCAGCTCCAAGCGCAGCGCCTCGCGCAGCGGTCCGGGCTCGCGCATGTAGTCGGGGGTGACCACCGACGGGTCGTACCCCAGGGGACGGTCACGCAGGGTTCCCTGGGCCACTGCGGAGAACCAGTAGGCCAGGTCGCACTGGTCCGCGGTCAGGGCCAGCGAGCCGGCTCCGTCCAGCAGGCCGGGGGCCTCGTCCCAGTCGGCCTCGACCGGTGTCTCAGCGGTCATCGAGATTCGCTCCTCGTGTGTCTCGGGTGTTGGCGGGGATGCCGGGCGCCTGCGGCGCGTCAGAGGTCGGTGGTGCCGGGGGCCGGCGAGGTCTCCTGGCACAGCCCTCCGGCGAAGGAGAGAAGCGGGTCGCCGGTCCCCGGCGCCCCGGCGATCACCTCGGCGGTGATCAGGTCGTGGTCTCCGATCTGCTGGCTCCCCAGGTAGGCGCACGCCATGTGGGCCAGGGAGCCGCCGAGCAGCGGAGCGCCGGTGTAGCGGTCCGCGCTCCAGACGACACCGGTGAACTGGGCGTCGCCCCGGCCCCGGTCGGGCGAGGCGAACCAGCGCGCCACGGCGGCCTGTTCGGAGGAGAGGACATTGACCGAAAACGAACCCGACTTGCGGGCCAGCTCCGTGAAGCCCGACGAGAGCCGCAGACAGGCGCCGAGCACCAGCGGGACACGGGATATGGCCACCAGCGAACTGACCGTGGTGCCGTGCAGCAGACCGTCGCCGTTGACCGTCAGCACGGTGACGCCGGAGGCCAGGCAGCGCAGCGCGCGGCGGCTCGTCGCGCTGTCCGTGGACTGCTGGACTCCGGCTGTCGCCAGCTCGCCGGACCCGGCCGCGCCGGAAACGGAACTCAAAGCGTCGCTCCCTGCCTGACCTCCGCGGCTTCGGGTGCCGCGGGTCCGGGCACGGGTCCGGTCACCTGGGAGCGCAGCCGCAGCTGGCCGGCGATCCTCTCGTACAGCGGGTCGGTGCCCACCGGCTCGAACGGGAGGCCGAACGGCTTGAGGAAGTTGCCGAACAGCCCGCGGTCGCCGAACACATGGAACGGGATGGCCAGCAGCGCCCATTCCGGGCCGACCAGCCACAGCCACAGACCCACCACCGCGGCCTGTGTGATCAGACTGTGCATGGTGTTGTAGAGGATGTAGTAGACCTTGGGGATGCGGCCGTCGGAACTCCGGCGGAACGCGATCGCTCCGGGTATGTAGCCGAAGAGGTCTATGTAGGCGAACAGCGCGATGAAGGGAATCCAGCGGATCTCCCCGAAGTGAACGATGATGAGTATGATCGACAGGGCGAAACCGACGAGGTACTCCGCTCTGTGCAGGCGGAAAGTGTTCCGTGTCTCGAACGGGTTCTTCTGGTCCATGGTCTCCTCCGTAAGCCGTCACACGGCCGGTGACTTCCGGGGCGTGCCTCCGGCGTTCCCGTCCGGGGCCGCCGATCAGGACAGCCGCAGCGGTTTTCCTTCGAAGTACTCGGTCAGTTCGGTGGCGAGGCTGGCCCGCGACGGCGGGTGGAAGGCCAGCGCCCGCACGGCCGAGGCCATGTAGGCCACGTCGGGCGAACCGACGAAGGCCATGCCGCCCAGCAGTTCGGTCGCGGCGTCCACCGCGGCGGCGAGCAGGTCCTGGGTGGCGTAACGGGCCACCAGGACCGCCGCGACGGCCTCGTCGCCGTCCATACCGTCGGCGACGGCGCGCGCCGCCCCCTCCTGCAGGTCCACCGCCGCCTGCAGGCGCACACCCAGCCCCGCCCGGGCGCTCTCGCTGCCGCGGCCGGTGGCGATGACCTGGGAGACGAGCGTTGCCGCGGCGCCGGTGTACGCGGAGGTGACCAGCAGCTCGAACCAGGTGAAGCCGGCCGTCTGCAGGTCGTCGAGGCGCTTCTGGTCCTCCGGGGTGCTGCTGATGACCAGTTCCTCGGGCACCCTGACGTTCTCCAGCCGCACCAGATCGCTCTGGGCCGCCGCGAGGACGGGGGTCGACCAGAACGGCTCGACGCTGATGCCGGGGGAGTCCGCCGGGATCAGCAGCAGGGCCAGGCTCGGCCGTCCCCGCTCGTCGCCGACCGTGACGCTGGCGGTCAGCAGGTCCATGGAGCGCGACAGGCTGCACGGCTTCTTCTCGCCGTTGACCAGGTAACCGTCCTCGGTCCGCTCGGCGACCACCGCGGGCAGCAGGATGTTCTGGTCGGTTCGTCCCTCGGCCCACGCGGACGACAGCAGGAGCCCGTCCGCGGCGACCGTGGACAGCAGCTTCATCTGGGCTTCCGTGAGCCGGTCGGCGTTCCGCGCCAGGCTGAACAGCATGGCGACGGTGAAGTGGTGCATCACCGTCGCCACACCCAGCGAGGGCGACAGGGAACCCAGGGCGCGCTGCACGCGCACGGCGTCGAGAGGGCCGGCGGCCAGGCCGCCGAACCCGGTGGGCACCAGCAGCCCGGCGCCCGCGTGGGAACGGAAGACCTCGATGACACGGCTGTCCGCGGCTTCGCGCTCCGCCAGTGGAACGCGCTCCACGGCGTCCAGCAGGCCCGGGTGGAACTTCTCGCACGTATCGCGTGCGGTGCTGAGGAAACGCATGTCGGACTCTCCCTGAAGGATGGGGGCTGAGCTGGCGTGAGTGAGAGAACCGCCTGCCTCGGGCACGGCCGAAATCCGTCGGCGATATCCGACGCGGGAAGGGAGGGGAGACGTCGTCGGTAACCGGCCACCGACGAGAAGCGAGTATGGCAGCAGCCGACTGATGCCGGACTGACACTCAACTGATTCTTGATTCGGTCCACATAGTGGTTCCAGCGGTCAGCGAGCGGTCAGCAATATGCAATATCTTCGGGAAAATGATCCCCGATGAGACGGAACTCCTGACGTACGCGGCCGGTCAGGCCATGGACTACCTGGCGGGACTGCCGACGCGCCGCGTCGGCGCCACCGCCGGAGCCGAGGAGCTCACGAAGTTGTTGGGCGGTCCGCTGCCGGAGGCGCCCACCGCACCTGCCGAGACCGTCGAGCTGCTGACCCGAGCTGCCAACGAGGGCGGTGTGGTGGCCAGTTCGGGACCACGCTATTTCGGCTACGTCGTCGGCGGCACCCTGCCCGTGGCACTCGCGGCGGACTGGATCGCCGGCGCCTGGGACCAGAACAGCGGTGTGTTCGACCTCGGGCCCGCCGTGGCCACGGCCGAACACATCGCCGCCGGCTGGCTCGTCGACATTCTGGGCCTGCCCGCCGGGACGTCCGTGGGGTTCCCGACCGGCTGCGCCATGGCCCACGTGACCGCCCTCGCGGCCGCACGCCACCAGGTCCTCACCGACGTCGGCTGGGATGTCGAGCGCCGCGGCCTGCGCGAGGCGCCGCGGGTCGACGTGGTCGTCGGCGAGCAGCGCCACCTCACGGTCGACCTGGCCCTGCGCCATCTGGGTTTCGGCACCGACCAGTTGCGCGTGGTGCCCGCCGACGACGAGGGCCGGATGCGGCTGGACGAGCTGGAGTCGGTCCTCGCCGGCTGCGACGGTCCGACGATCGTGTGCGCGCAGGTCGGGGACGTGAACACTGGGGCGATCGACCCCGTCGGTGAGATCTGCGACCTCGCCCACCGTCACGGTGCCTGGGTCCATGTGGACGGCGCGTTCGGCATGTGGGCCGCGGCGAGCCCCGCGCTGCGTCATCTGGTCGCCGGGATCGAGCGGGCCGACTCGTGGGCGACCGACGCCCACAAGTGGCTCAACGTGCCCTACGACTGCGGGCTGGTATTCGTGGCCCGCCCACACGCGCACCGCACCGCGATGCTCCACGCCCGCACCGACTACCTGCCGCCCGGTACCCCGGCGGAGCGCGATCCCATCGAGTGGGTCGCCGACTTCTCCCGCCGGGCGCGCAGTCTGCCGGTGTGGGCGGCCCTGCGCTCGCTCGGCCGCTCCGGGGTGGCCGATCTGATCGACCGGTGCTGCGCCAACGCACGCCGCTTCGCGGAACTGCTCGACGCGCTGCCGGGGGCCGAGGTGCTCAACGAGGTCACCCTCAACCAGGTGCTGGTGCGCTTCGGCGACGACGACGGGATCACCCAGGACGTGATCGCCCGCCTCCAGGCCGGCGGGGTCTGCTGGTTCGGCGGGACCAGGTGGGGCGGGCGTGCCGCCATGCGTGTCTCGGTCATCTCCTGGCGCACCACGGCCGCGGACGTGGGCCGGACCGCCGAGGAGATCAGCAATGCCGTGGCCGCGGCGACGGCGACCGCAAGTCCCGATCCACGCACCGTGTAAGCGTAAGGAAGCACGTCATGACCGAAAGTGATCCACACACGGAGCCCGACAGCGGACAGGCGGCCCACCGGGGACCGCCCTCGCCCTCCGGCAGCGCGGCGCCGCCGCGCTCCGCCCCGGCCGCATCGTGCTGTCCGCGGTGACGGTCCTCATCTCCGACGCCGCGGCCACCCGGCGGCAGCGGCTCCCCGGCCGGCCGCTGTCCCGCGGCGTGCCCGTGGCGGCCCCGGGCCGCCCACACCCTCCCGCCGGTGCGCATGCCGCAGTCCGCCCC
>NZ_JBXUOY010000256.1:0-7333 GCF_057196705.1 Streptomyces sp. ATLC9
GACGGCGTGAATCCCGGGAAGGCGGTTCCCCGTACCCCCTCACGGGCACGGTACGTCCCCCCGCGGCCGCCCCCCCCGCCCCCCCCCCCCCCCCCTCGGCCCCGTGCGTACACGGCCGGTGTCACCCGCCGGGGCCTCTCCCGCGGTGTCTTCCCGTCAGCCCTTGAGGGAACGCAGGTAGTCCGCGAACCTCTCCAGGCCGTCGATGTTGCGCGGTCCGCTGATCCCCTCGTTGAAGTCGAGGATGAAGAAGTTGTCCTTCTCGACGGCGGGCAGCTTGCTGGTGCGGGGCGATTCCTTCAGGAAGTCGATCTTCTCCTGGGCGGGCTGGTCGCCGTAGTCGAGGATGATGACGACCTCGGGTTCGGCCTCCGTGACGGCCTCCCAGCTCACCTGGGTCCACCGCTGGTCCAGATCGTCGAAGATGTTCCTGCCGCCCGCCGCCTTGATGATGTCGTTGGGCGGGACCTGGCTGCCGGCGGTGAACGGCTGGTCCGTGCCGGAGTCGTAGAGGAAGACCGGCACCGGGTCGCCCTCGGGCGCCTTCGCGGCCACGGCCTCCACCCGCTTCTTCATACCGGCCACGACCTCCGCCGCCTTGTCCTCCACACCGAAGATCTTCCCCAGGCGCTCCAGGTCGCTGTAGAGGGCCTTGAACGGGGTGACCCTTTCCGGGTGTCCGGGGTAGTTGAAGCAGCTCTCGGTGTGCATGAAGCTCTGGATGCCGAGCTTGTCCAGGATCTCCGGGGTGATGCCCCGCTGGTCGCTGAAACCCGAGTTCCAGCCCGCCACCACGAAGTCGGCCTTGGCGTCCACGACGAGTTCCTTGTTGAGCAGGTCGTCGCTGAGCATCTTCACCTTGGCGTACTCGGCCGCCCACGGCGACTCGGTCACGGGCGGGTTCGCCGGCGGCAGCACATAGCCCAGGACGTGGTCGGTCAGACCGAGACTGAAGAGCTTGTCGGCGCTGCCGCCCTCGTAGGCGACGGCCCGCTCGGGGGTCGTGTACTCCACCGGCTCACCGCACCTGTTGACGGTGACCTTCTCCGATTCCGCGGACTTGGCGTCCGCGTCGACCTCGGCGCCGCATCCGCTGAGCAGCAGTGCGGCCGTGAGGGCGGATCCGAGGGCGGCGCGCCTGCGCGCGGCGGTCGAGGGGCGGGCTACGGGCATGGTGTGGCACTTCCGTTCAGTGGAGAGGGGGACAGCGAGTACAGCAGTTGCGGGTCACCGGTCAGCGGGTGCGCGACGACGCTGGCGCGGACGCCGAACACGTCGCGGACCAGTTCCGCGGTCAGGACGTCGTGAGGGGTGCCGGCGGCCACCAGGCGTCCCCCGGAGAGGACAGCGAGCCGGTCGCACGCGGCGGCGGCGAGATTGAGGTCGTGCAGAACGACCAGCACGGTGAGTCCCGAGCCGCGCAGCAGGGACAGCAGTTCGACCTGGTGGCGTACGTCGAGGTGGTTGGTCGGCTCGTCCAGGACCAGGACGCGGGGCTCCTGGACGAGGGCACGGGCGACCAGGACACGCTGCCGCTCACCGCCCGACAGGGTGAGGACGCCCCGCCGGGCGAGGTGGAGGACGTCCATCCGCTCCATCGCCCGCTCGCACAGCTCCCTCTCCCGGCGGCTGAGCGCCTGGTTGCCCTGGATGTGGGGGGTGCGCCCGAGTGCGACGACCTCCTCCACGGTGAAGTCGAGTTCCACGGCCCCGTCCTGGGTCAGCGCCGCGATGAGCTGCGCGCTGCGGCGCATCGTCAGGCGGGACAGGTCCTCGCCGCCCACCCGCACGGCGCCGGAGCTGGGGCGCAGCGCGCGGTACACGCACCTGAGCGCGGTGGACTTCCCGCTCCCGTTGGGACCGACCAGGCCCGTGACCCGCCCGTCCGCCGCCTCCAGGGACAGGTCCCGCACCAGGGCCCTGCCGTCCGTCACCACCGAGAGCCCGTCGAGTTCGAGGTCCATCTCAGCGTCCTCCGAACATGTAGGCCCTACGGCGCATCAGGACGATGAACACCGGGACTCCGACGAGGGCGGTGATGACTCCCAGAGGGAGTTCACGCGGGGCCACCAGGGTCCGGGAGACCAGGTCGACCCAGACCATGAAGACCGCGCCGGCCAGGGGGGCGACGGCCAGGACCCGGGTGTGGGTGGAGCCGGCCGCCATGCGGACCAGGTGGGGCATGACCAGCCCGACGAAGCCGATGGCACCGCTGGTGGCGACCATCGCACCGGTGACGAGCGACACGATCACGAGGAGGTGCCTGCGGTGCCGGTCCGGATCGACGCCGAGGCTCGCGGCGGTCTCGTCGCCGAGGGCCATGACGTCCAGCACGCGGCTGCGCCGGTACAGCAGGAGCACGCCGAACAGCACGGCCCCCGTGACCGCCGGAAGCGCCCCCCAGGTCGCCGCCCCGAAGCTGCCCATCGTCCAGTACAGGACCATACCGGTGGCCTCGCTGCTGGGAACCAGGTAGATGATCACGCTCATCACGGCCTGGAACCCGAGCGACATGGCCACTCCCGTCAGGACGAGGCGCAGCGGGGACAGACCGCCGCCGCCGGACGACGCGGCGTACACCAGCAGGGAGGCCACCAGAGCGCCCGCGAAGGCTCCGGCGGACATCGCGTAGACGCCCAGCGCCGCCAGCCCGCCCGTGACCGTGACGGCGACCGCGCCCACGGAAGCGCCCGAGGAGACGCCCAGGACGAAGGGGTCGGCCAGGGCGTTGCGCACCATGGCCTGAATGGCGACGCCGACGGCGCTCAGCCCCGCTCCCACCAGCGCCGCCAGCAGCACGCGCGGGGTACGGATCTGCCAGATGATCTGATACGTGGTCACCTCGTCCGCGGCGATGGCGCCACCGCTGAGTGCGGCCCACAGGTACCGGGCGGTGTCACCCGGCGTGACCACGGCGGAACCCGTACCGATGGCCAGGAGGACGGACACGGCGAGAAGGAGCGACAGGGAGACGCACGTCAGCGCCACGCCCGTACGGGAGCCGAGCCGGCCGGCCGGCCCCGCCGGAGGCTCGGGCTGCTTCGCGTCTGCCGACGCGGCGCCGTCGACGCTCGCCGACGGCGTGGAGGTCGCGGGCGGGGACATGTGACCGGCCTTTCGAACACGGGAAACGGGACTCGTCCGGGATGTGCCGCCCGACGCCCCTCGCCCACCGGGCGCATGCCGGGGCGGGCGGCCCGGGACGGACCACCACGGCGCCGCACGGCCGCCCGACGGCTCGGCAGCGCCCGTCGGCCGCCACACGGATCACACCCCCGGGCGGGAACGCCGAAGCCCCCTCTCGACCATCGAGATATCTGGACGAAGAGGCGTCGGGCCCGCCCTTGAGGGATACAACATCCCATCATATGAAAACGATTGTCAAGAGCGTTCTCCGCTCGGCGTGTCCCTCGCCTCCGGCGCGCCGTCCGGCCCCTCGCGCCGGGCGGGTCCCGACACGGGAGTCGCCTCCCCCCGAGGGAGGGCCGCTTCCCCGCCGGCCGCGGGCCTCACGGAGTCGGTGCGGGGTCCCCGAGGTCGGAGAGCAGGTCGTCGAGGACCGTCTCCTCCTCGACGCGCACGCCGAGTCCGGCGAGGGCGCCGGACAGGTCCGGGTCCCAGGGGGACTCGGCGGGGGTGCCCGTCAGGGCGGGTAGTCCGGACGCGGTGGTGGCGGCGGCGCGGTAGTCGGCGCCCGTGTAGCGCCAGGGCCGCCACGGAACGGCGCGGGCCAGCGCGGCGGCGATGCGCAGCCCGCCCCAGTCGAAGTCGCCGTGATACAGCAGCCGGGCGCCGCGGGCGTGCAGGCGGCGCAGCAGGGCGAGGGCGGCGGCCGAGGGCTGGCCCTGGAGGCAGACCATGGGCGGGCAGCCGGAGCCGTGGGCGTCGGCCGCCGCCGCGACCACGGCCGGGTTCTCGCAGACGTGGACGCGTCCGGAGGCCGCCTGCGGCACGAAGGAGGTGTCGCGGGCCAGTTGGCGCAGGGTGAGGACGGCGGGCTCGCCCGCACCGGCCGACCAGTCCAGCGCCGGAGTGCCGCGCAGGTTGAGGGTGAGGACGGTGGAGGACAGCTCGTCCTTCAGCAGTCCCGCCGAGGCCCATGCCTCGCGCCGCCACCGGGCGCCGGAGCCGTCGGCGAAGCCGGTCAGCGCGCGTGTTCCGGACAGTACGAGGGTGGCGAGCGGTCTGCCGTCGTCCAGGGCGTGGGCGCTGCCGAGGGTCCTGGCGGCGAAGGCCGCCAGGGAGACCGGAGGGTCGGCGGGCAGCGCACGCAGGGCCGCCGCCGCGTCCGCCAGGAGCGGGCGGGCCGCCTGTGGGGTCCGGGCCAGACGGCGGGCCAGGCCCTCCGCGCGCACGCGGGCGGCCCAGTCGGCCAGTTCGGGGCGGGCGGCGCCGAGCTCTCCGAGCGGCGCGTGGGCCTCCTCCCAGGCCGTCGCCTCGGCCCGGCGCGTCTGGTCGATCCGGGTCACGGGGCCGGTCAGGGCAGTCACGGCGGCGGCCAGCCCGTCCGGGCTGACGCCGGAGCGGCGCAGGATCTCGTCCACCGTCTCCAGACGCACCGTCAGGGAACGTCCGCCGCGCGGGGCGCGGCCCAGCAGGCGCTCCACCGCCGCCCGCTGGGCCGCGTCGGGACCGGTCAGGGTGGCCGCGCCGGCCAGGGGGCGGCCGCGGGCCATCCGGTGCCGGGCGCGGTCGAGAAGCCAGGCCAGTTCGGGTACGCCGAGCAGGCGGGTGAGGCGGGCGGTGTCGATCCGCTCGGGACGTGGAGTCATGTCCACGGGGAATCCTGGGCCGTGGGCTTCCCGGTGCCGGCGGCGACCGTCCCGGTGGAGGCCGCGGCCGGGGAGGCGTGTTCCGGCTCGCCGTACGCCTGCGGGTCCGCGCCCCGCGACCGCCGCGTCCCGTCCCACTCCCAGCGGGTCACCAGGACCGCGGAGATCTCGTCGACGCGCGAGAGCTGGGCGATGGCGATGCCCGGCACCTGCGGGTAACAGGCCCATTCGCGCTCGCTGGTCATCACCACGTCCAGGTCGAAGGCGTGCAGCAGCCCCAGGCACTTGGCGCGCGAGTCGTCGTCCACGCCGGCGAACGCCTCGTCCAGGGTGACCAGGCGCGGGGCGTGCGGCACGGAGGCGCTGGCGTAGTGCGCGGACGCGGCGGCGAACAGCGGCACCGACGCCGCCAGCACCCGCTCCCCGCCCGAGGCGGGCCCGGTGGCCGGGACCCACCTGCCGTGCTGGTGGCGTTCGATGCCGAACTCGTGCCAGGTGCGGTAGTCGAGGGCCGCGGTGAGGTCCTCCAGCCAGCTTCCGGAGCCGTCGTCGGCGTGCCGGCGCGCGATCTGCTCCTGGAGGAACCCGCCGACCGCGGCCCGGTCCTCCGGTGACCAGGCGTCGGCGGACTGGCGCAGCCTCTCGCGGGCCTGGGCGAGCCCGGGCGGCGCCTTCCGCGAGGGCCGCCACACCAGACGCAGCACCATGCCGGTGGAGGTCGGCCGCTCCTCCAGTTCGGCGTTCATGGCCCGCACCTGCCGCTCGGCGGTGCCGATCAGCTCCTGGAGGGAGCCGGCGACCTCGGTGACGAGGTGGGTCTCCAGGATCTCCCGTTCGCGCGCGGACAGGATGCGGCTCAGCTCCTCCACCTCGGCGGCGAGCGCCTCGGCGAGTTCCGGCACGGCGCGCTCGCGCCCCTGGTAGACGATGTCGACGACCATGCCGTCCTCGCCACTGCGGGCCGAGGCGGTGTGCCCGTGCCTCGACAGCGCCTCCTGAAGCCTGGTCAGCTCCTCGCTCAGCCGTTTCTGCACCCGCTCCCAGGCGCCGTCGGAGTCGTCGGTCCCGGCGAGTTCGGACTCGACGGCGCGGGCCAGGACGACGGCCGGGGTCGCCGCCCACGGCCCGTCGGCCTCCGGCTGGCCGATGTCGGGCAGGGCCACCGCCAGCAGTCCGGTCGCCGCGAACCGCTGGAGTGCCGCGACGGCCCGGTCCCGGGCCGCCGCGGCCTCGGTGACATCCTCGTCCAGCTGTTCGATGCGCCCCTCGGCGCGGCCGGCGTCCCGGTCCGCCCGCTGATGCTCCTGGCGGGCCCGCTTCTGCTCCTGCCCGCACAGCCGTGCCGCCTCGACGGTCTCGGCCAGACGGCGCTGCAGGTCGGCGACGGCGGCGCCGACGGTGGAACGCAGGGTGGTGTGGTGCTCGTCGGCCGCGGCGGCCCGCCGCGCCGCCTCCTCCGTGCGCAGGGTCAGCTCGGCGGCCCGCTCCCCGGCCCGCTCCGCCTCGGCCCGTTCCTCGGCGAGGGCGCTCTCGGCGTCGGTGTGCTCCCTCAGCGCGGGCCACAGGGCGGCGAGGTGGGCGGTGAGATCGGCGAGGGCCTGGCGGACGGCCGCGAGTCCGGTGCGGTCGGCGGGCAGCTGGACGGCGGCGGCCGTCTCGGTGAGTTCGGCCGCGGCCCGCTCCGCCTGACGGGCCGCCTCGGCCAGTTCGGCGGAGCGCTCCTCGTGGCGGGTGCGGACCCGGCCGACCGTGTCGGCGGCCGCGGCGGACAGCGCGTGGGCCCGGCGCAGGTCGTCGTCGCCGGGGAAGGCCGACAGTTCGGCGTCCAGTACGCGGCGGCGCTCCGCCACCGCGCGGGACGCCTCCTCCAGCCCGGCCAGCTCCTCGCGCGAAGCGGACAGCTCGTCCCGCAGAGTGGTGACGCGGGCGCGGCGGGCCTCCTCGCGGGCGCCCTCGCCCACGTACTCGGCGGCCGGTTTGCTCCAGCTCCCGGTCAGCGCGCCGGTCCGGAAACGGCCGTCCGGCGACACCCAGGTGTCGCCCGTGCCGCCCCCGCCGGAGGCGGCACGGGGGGCCTCGCCCAGCTTGATCGCGGCCAGCAGCCGCGCCACGGTCTCCTCTCCCACACCGGCGGCCCGGACATCGCCGTGGTCCGGGGCCGGGCGCAGCACGTCGGCCAGGGTGGGCCCGGCGGCCAGGCTCCCGGAAACCGGCGTGGGCGCCAGCAGGACGTCGTGGCCGTCGGCGAGGACCGCGGCGCCGTCCGGGCGCACCCACGCGTCCAGCAGGCCGGACGCCTCCAGGGCCGCCTCCAGGCCCGCGCGCTCGGTCTCCGCCAGATGCGGGCGGAAGTCGACGAGCCGCCACAGCGGCGCACCGGCCGCCCGGTCCCTGACACCGGGGGTACGGGTGTACGGGCCCTGGGGGCCCCTCTGGCGTCCCGCCTCCAGCGCGGCCAGCTCCGCTTCCGCCTCCGCGGCCCGGCTGCGCGCCGTACGAAGCCGCTGGGCCAGGTCCGCCGCCCGGTCGGCCAGGTGGGCCGCCCGGGCGCGGTGCGCGCC
>NZ_JBXUOY010000257.1:0-7271 GCF_057196705.1 Streptomyces sp. ATLC9
CCCGCGCGCGCCGACGCCCCCCCCCCCCGCCGCGCCCCCCGCCGCCGCCGCGGCCCCCGGGGGGCCCGGGGGCGCGCCTGGTACCGGGGCGACTGCCATCTGCACACCGTGCACTCCGACGGACGGCGCACCCCGGCCGAGGTCGCGGCGGCGGCGCGGGCCGCCGGGCTGGACTTCATCGCCACCACCGAGCACAACACCACTTCCGGGCACGGCGCCTGGGAGGGGTTGTGGGGGGAGGACCTGCTGATCCTGTGCGGCGAGGAGGTGACCACCCGCAACGGCCACTACCTGGCGCTCGGCGTCGATCCGGGCACCTTCGTCGACTGGCGCTACCGGGCACGCGACGACGCGTACGAGCGGTACGTGCGCAGGATCCACCGTGCGGGCGGGCTGGTCGTCCCGGCGCACCCCAACTGTCCGTTCGTGGGCTGCCAGTGGAAGTTCGGCTACGCGGGCGCGGACGCGGTGGAGGTGTGGAACGGGCCGTGGACGTCCGACGACGAACTGGCCCTGGCCGCCTGGGACAACATGCTGGTGGAGTCCTGCCCCCGGAGAGGCGGGGACGGGCGCGGGCAGTGGATACCGGCGATGGGCAACAGCGACGCCCATCGCGAGCCGCAGGCCGTCGGCCTGCCGCAGACGGTCGTCCACGCCGGTGAGCTGTCGCGCGCGGCCGTGCTGGAGGGCATACGGGCGGGCCGGAGCTGGCTGGCGGAGTCCTCCGGGATCGGCCTGGAGCTGTCGGCCGCGGGACCGCGTGGCGAGCACGCCGGGATCGGGGAACGGCTGCGCGTCGCGCCGGACGCCGCGGTGGCGGTGCGACTGGAGGTGACGGGGGTGCCGGACGGCACGGTGCGGCTGCTGACCGACCAGGGCGAGATGCGCTCGGAGCGTCTGCCCGCCTCGGGTTCCGGCACGGTTCTCTGGCGCACCACCGCCTCGCTGGCCGCGTATGTGCGCGCCGAGGTGCGCCGCCCCGCCCAGGACGGCGGCGCGGGACTGCCGGGGCCGATGGCGGCGATGACCAATCCGCTGTGGCTGGAGGCGCGTTGATGAGCAGAGACGCCACCGTTAGTCAACTCCTTTGATAAGCAAGGAGTTCGGTTCACCGCCGGACATCTCGCGATCTGTCGGGGCATCAGTCACCGGCTCCGCCGCGGGTTTGCGGCGACTGCGAGGAGACACAGGGGCACGGCTGACGTACCGACCGCTGACAAGGCACACTGTGCGCTGCGGGTCGTCACACTTCGCAGGGGGCACCATGGACGGCGAGGGGCACACCGGGCGCGAACGACTGCGGCAGCCGGACAACGGTCGTCACCGGCTGCGTTTCGCTGTGCTCGGACCGGTACGTGCCTGGCGGGACGGTGAGCCGGTCGGCGTCGGCTCGCCCCAGCAGCGCGCCCTGCTCGCCGCCCTGCTGCTGCGCGGCGGGCAGACGGCCACCGCGCAGGAGCTGGTGGACGCGCTGTGGGGCGAGGAGCCGCCGCAGCGTGCCCTGGCCACGCTGCGCACCTACGCCTCCCGGCTGCGCAAGGTGCTCGGCGCCGAGGCCCTGATCAGCGAGTCCGGCGGGTACGCGATCCGGCTGGGCCCCGACACCGGGATCGACGCGGACACGGCCGCCGCCCACGCGCTGGAGGCCGAGAAGGCGGCCTCCGGCGGCGACCGCCACCGGGCACGCGAGCTGTACGGCCTGGCGCTGGCACAGTGGGACGGCGAGCCCCTGGCCCATGTCCCCGGGCCGTACGCGGAGAACCAGCGGACCCGGCTGGAGGAGTGGCGGCTGTCCCTGCTGGAGCACCGCCTCGGCCTCGACCTCCAGCTCGGCTCCCACACCGGGGCGGTCAGCGAGCTGACCGCCCTGACCGCCGAGCACCCGCTGCGCGAGCGGCTGCGCGAACTGCTGATGCTGGCGCTGTACCGCAGCGGCCGCCAGGCCGAGGCCCTGGCCGTCTACGCCGACACCCGGCGGCTGCTGGCCGAGGAACTGGGGGTGGACCCCCGCCCGGAACTGGCCGGGCTCCAGCAGCGCATCCTGCGGGCCGACGAGGAACTGGCGCAACCCGCCGAGGAGTCCGCCCCGCCGGGCACGGCCACCTTCGTACGCCCCGCGCAGCTCCCGGCGACCGTGCCGGACTTCACCGGCCGGGCCGCCTTCGTCGCGGAACTGGGCGACCAGCTCGCCACCGCCGAGAGCCGCGTCATGGCGGTCTCGGCGGTCGCGGGTATCGGCGGGGTGGGCAAGACCACCCTGGCCGTGCACGTCGCCCACGCCGCCCGCGACCGCTTCCCCGACGGCCAGCTCTACACCGACCTCCAGGGTGCGGGCCCGGCCCCGGCGGAGCCGGAGGCGGTCCTGGGCGCGTTCCTGCGGGCCCTGGGCCTCCCGGACTCCGCGATCCCGGACGGGGTGGAGGAGCGGGCCTCGCTCTACCGCTCGACACTGGCCGGCCGCCGCATCCTGACCCTGCTGGACAACGCCCGCGACGCCGCCCAGATCCGCCCGCTGCTGCCGGGCACCGAGGGCTGCGCCGCGCTGATCACCAGCCGGGTGCGGATGGTGGACCTGGCGGGCGCGCACCTGGTGGACCTGGACGTGATGAGCCCCGAGGAGGCCATGACGCTGTTCACCCGGATCGTCGGCGCCGAGCGGGTGGGCGCCGAGCGCAAGGCCGCCATGGATACCGTCGCGGCCTGCGGCTTCCTGCCCCTGGCCATCCGCATCGCCGCATCCCGCCTGGCCGCCCGCCGCACCTGGACGGTCTCCTTCCTGGCCCGCAGACTCGCCGACGAGCGCCGCCGGCTGGACGAGCTCCAGGCCGGCGACCAGGCGGTCAAGGCCACCTTCGAGCTGGGCTACGGTCAGCTGGAGGCGGAGCAGGCCCGCGCCTTCCGCCTGCTGGGCCTGGCCGACGGCCCCGACATCTCCGTCCACGCCGCCGCCGCCATGCTGGAGCGCACCCCGGAGGAGACCGAGGACCTGCTGGAGTCCCTGGTCGACACCTCCCTGCTGGAATCGGCCGCCCCCGGCCGCTACCGCTACCACGACCTGGTCCGGCTCTACGCGCGCACCTGCGCCGAACGCGACGAGGACCCCGCCTCGGAACGCACCGTCGCACAGTCCCGGCTGCTGGACTTCTATCTGGCCACGGCGGCAGGCGTGTTCGCACTGGAGCGTCCCGGCGACCGCACTGTGGAACACCTGGCCGCCACCGACCGTCCTGGTCTGGATTTCGACAGCCGGGCCACGGCGCTGGACTGGCTGTTCGCCGAGGCCGACTGTCTGCTGGCCTGTGTGGAGCAGTCGGCCGGGGGCGACACGCTGCGCCGCGCGGCCGACCTGCTGCTCGTCGCCAAGGACCTGGCCGACTCCGGCATCCACTCACTGCGCTACGAGCGGGCCGCCACCGCCGTCTGCCGGGCGGCGGTGACCGTGGGCGACACCTGGGCCGAGGGTCGCGCCCACATCATGCTCACCCATGTGCACACGGTGGCGGGCCGCTTCGACCAGGCCGACGAGAACGCGCACCGCGCCATGATGCTCGCCGAGTCCACCGGCGATCCGGTTCCCAGCTGCTATGCCCCCAACGACCGTGGCATCATCGCCATCTATCAGGGCCGCTACGAGCACGGCGAAGCACACCTGAACCAGGCCGTCGAGGCGTTCCGGACCGACGGCAACCACACCGGCGAGGCCAGCGCCCTGTGTAACCTCTCCCGCATCCATCTGGCCCTCGGCCGCATCGACAGCGCGATCCGGCTCGCCGAGCAGGGTGTGGCCATATACATCGACATGAAGCTCAACATGCGTCTGGCCAACGGTCGTTACGCCCTGGGAGTGGCGTTGACGAGTGCCGGGCGCGTCAGCGAGGCCTTCGACCAGCTCAACAGGGCTCTCGCGCTCTTCCACGAAAGCCGCCAACCGCTGTGGGAGGGCGTGACCCATCTGCGGCTGGCCGAGGCGCACCTGGTGGCACGCCGTCCCGCGCAGGCCGCCGCTCACGCCGAACAAGCCCTCGCGCTGCGCGGCATCGGCGGTGAGTGGCGACGTGGGACGGTACTGATGACTCTGGGGCGCGCGCTGGACTCCCTGGGCCAGACGGACCGCGCACGTGCCTGCTGGCAGGACGCACTGACCATCTTCGACTCCCTGGGTTCCCCCGAAGCCGACGAGGCCAGGAATCTACTGACTCCTGCCGTCGCCGCGTAGCGACTCGAGGGGTCTGCCGTCGGCAGGCGGACGTTCATCGATCGTTTATCGCCACACGCCATGCTTGTGCCCATCGACCCGTCGCGTCGGGGGGCAGGCAGGTCGATGGGCCCAACACCCTGTAACACCGGGATGAGCGGCCCGAAGACCGCCCGGCGGCCCACGGGGGAGCCGCCGGGCGGATCCCCGGGATCCAGTTCGTCACCAGACCTAGGAGTCGGTCGTATGAGCGAGACCACCAAGAAGCCCATCACCGGCGGTCCCAACCAGGACAACCACGTGTCGAGCCCCGGCAGCGACGGCCCGACCACTCAGGACAACCACGTCTCGGGCAGTGCGGCCGGCACGGAGGACAACCACGCGTCTGGCGACGGAATGAAGTAAGACCACACCAGTCGGGGGGCACCAGGGACCAGCGGCGGCGATGCGGAGGGGGATCGCCGAAGCTGGTCCCTGATTGTGTGCGGCGCACGGATCAAGCCACTGTCAGATGGATTTCCGGCCATGAAGATCGAACAGTCGCTCTCCCGGCACTAGTTTGTTTCGCGAACGGGAACACCGTTACCCACAGAGGAGCCCTTATGACTCACTCGAAGAAGGTTCTCGCCACCTTCGCCCTCGCAGCGGCCCTGATGGGTGGTGCGGCTGCCCCGGCCATGGCCGACAACCACGCTCCTGTCGGACCGCAAGGCGTCTCCGCTCCGGGGCCGTGCGACAACCACGCTCCCGCGCCGGGATGCGGTGGCTCCGCAGCCGAGTCGCAGAACGACAACCACGTCGGCTGACTCGGGGAAACACGGCTTGCGGGCAGGCCGGGGCTTGCGGACCAAGTCAATGAGTCGGGGGAACCGTGCTGCGGTTCTCCGACTCGTTGACAGGGTTTCGCTCTTCCTTCCCGGAGAAGAAGAAAGGGTCCGGCGCCGCCGGCCACACGCCCGGCCCTCGCCAGGGCTCTCCGCGCCCGGACCGGTTCAGCCCGTCACGGAGGCGCGGCAGTCGTCCGCGGCCCCCACCATGGCCGGGTCCCGCGGCTCCACCTCGACGCGCCTGGTCTGGTCCCTCCCCACGCTGACGCGCCGGGAGGAGACATCGATGGTGTCCCCGGAGTCGTCGACCAGATACACGTAGACGGTGTAGGTGCCGGCGTCGCCGTCGGAGAGCTCGACCACCGCCCCCTTCTTCCCCTCGGCGCACGAGATGATCTCGGCGTCCGGCCCGTCCTCACGGGACGAGGAATCGGAGGACCCGGAGGAGCCGCTGCCGGCCGTCGTGCTCCGGTAGCCGCTGTGACCCGACCGGCTGCCGGACTTGTCCTTGCCGCAGCCGCCGCCTCCGCCCCCGTTCTTGCTGCTGCTCCCCCGGCCGCCGCCCTTGCCGCCGCCGCTCCGGGCCTGGCTGAAGCCGGACAGGGCCAGCGTCACGACGGCGACGACGGCTATCAGCTTGAGGTGGCGCTTCACAGAGCGCTTCATGACGAGTTCTCCCCCGGTGGACGCTCGGTGCGCGTACGCACCCACTGTTGACTGCCGGACTTTCCAACAGGGTTCACGCGGGGAGCGGCCAACGGGGTTCCCGCGCACAGCGGTTCGCCGGAAACCGGGCGGGGCGAACGCGGGGGCCGGGTCAGGCGCGGGCCTGCCCCGTCCCCTTGGCCGCGTCCAGCGCGTACACGCAGCGGTCCCGGCTGCACGCGAAGACCACGCCGCCCGCGACCACCGGCGAGCCGGTGATCTCACCCTCCGTGGCGAGCTTCCAGCGCAGCCGGCCCCCGACGGCATCCAGCGTGTACAGGCAGTGGTCCGCCGATCCGAAGTGGACCCGGCCGTCCGCCGAAACCGGGGCGCCGGTGATCTCGCCGCCCGTCGCGAAGCGCCAGCGGGGGGTGCCGCTGACCGCGTCCAGTGTGTAGAGCGCGCCACCGCTGCCCAGATGGACCAGCCCGTCGGCCACCACCACCGGCTCGGCCGACTGGCGGGACTCGGTGGCGATCCGCCACCGGTCGTGGCCGTTGGCGGCGTCCAGCGCGTACACCGTGCCCAGGTAGTCGGCCAGGTAGACGCCGCCGCCCGCGATCGCCGCGCCCGGCGCGAAGGCCGGCGGGCACAGGAACGCGGCGGGCGCGTCGAAGCGCCACCGCTCCGCTCCGGTGGCCGCGTCCAGGGCGAAGACCCGCGAGCCGGCGCTGACGTACACCGCGCCGTCGTCGGCGGGCAGCAGCCGCACCGGGACGCCGCCGGTCGCCGAGGAGTCGCCGACCCGGTGGGACCACTGCTCGGTTCCGGTGCGCGCGTCCAGGGCGTACAGCCGCCCGTCGCCCCAGACGTAGACCGAACCGCCCCTTATCACCGGGCCGGTCCCGGCGGTCTCGAAGTCGGTCTGCGCACCGGACAGCTCCCACAGCCGCTCGCCGCTCGCCGCGTCCCACGCCTGTACGCCACCGCCGCGGGTGCCGGTGACGACCGTGCCGCGGTCGGCGCGCAGCGCGTACACCCAGCCCTCCGCGGCCAGGCGCCAGACGTCGGAGCCGTCGCGGGCGTTCAGGGCGTACAGGCTCGGGCCGTCGGAGGCGTGGACCCGGCCGTTGCTCACGGCCATCGACCACGCCACCTCGCGGGTCTTGAACTGCCGCCGCCCCGTCGCCACGTCCAGCGCGTGGACCTCGAAGGAGGTGACGTACAGCAGGCCGTCGGCGACGACCGGGGTGCCCCACACGTCGTTCGACATCCGGAAGCGCCACGGCCGCCAGCGCGGCGGCGCGGCCGCCTCACCGCCGGAAGGCCCCTGGGAGGCGCTGTGCGGCGGGGGGTGGGCCACGGTGGCCCCGGGGGCGCCGGTGCCGCCCGTCCCGCCGCCGTCCGGTGCGCGCAGCACCCAGGACGTCGGGGCGCTCACCTCGGTGGCACGGGCCCGGGGCCGCCGGGGGCCGGGGCCGATGGGCAGCGGGGCACCCGGCAGCAGTACGGAGCCGCCGTCCGCCGGAGGGTGCGGGGGCGGCGGGATCGGAGGCGGCGGCACCGGGGGCGCGGCCACGGACGCGGCGTGCGCTCCCCCGCTC
>NZ_JBXUOY010000258.1:0-7245 GCF_057196705.1 Streptomyces sp. ATLC9
GCCGGGAGGCGGCCGGCCGTGGGTGAGGAGCCGGAGCGCGGGCTCTCCCGGGCGCCGGAGCTGCGGGAGCCGGACCTGCCGCGTACCGCCAAGCAGCGCCCGAGGGCACTGCGCACCGGCTGGACGACCGGCACCTGCGCCTCGGCGGCGGCCCGCGCCGCCGCGCTGCACCTGGTCACCGGCGAGCCCCAGCCGTGGGTGGAGGTCGCGCTGCCCTCGGGGCGGCGGGTGACCTTCGCCGTGGAGCGCTCGGCCGAGCTGCGGCCGGGCCGCACCGAGGCGGTGGTGGTCAAGGACGCGGGCGACGACCCGGACGTCACCCACGGCTCGCGGCTGACCGCCACGGTGAGCTGGCGGGGCGAGCCGGGCATCGAACTGCACGGCGGCGTCGGCGTCGGCGTCGTCACCCGGCCGGGGCTCGGTCTGGAGGTGGGCGGCCCGGCGATCAACCCGGTGCCCCGCGCCATGATCAGCCAGGCCGTGGGCGAGGTCGTCGACACCGCGGAGCGCGGCGTGGACGTCACCATCAGCGTGCCCGACGGCGAGAAGCGCGCCCGCAGGACCACCAACGCCCGGCTCGGCATCCTCGGCGGCATCTCCATCCTGGGGACGACCGGGATCGTCCGGCCGTTCTCGACGGCCTCGTGGCGGGCGAGCGTGGAGCAGGCGGTGTCGGTGGCCGCGGCGCAGGGCGCCCCGGCCGTGGTGCTGTGCACCGGCGGGCGCACCGAGAAGGGCGCCATGGAACTGCTGCCCGGGCTGCCGCCGGTGTGCTTCATCGAGGTCGGCGACTTCACCGGCGCCGCGCTGCGGCGGGCGGTGGAGCACGGCGTGGGCCGGGTGGTGTTCGTCGGCATGGTGGGAAAACTGACCAAGCTGGCCTCCGGGGTGCTGATGACGCACTACACGCGGTCGAAGGTGGACACCTCCGTCCTGGCCGACGTCACCCGCGCGGTGGGCGGCGCGGACGCGCTGGCGGCCGAGGTCGCGGCGGCGAACACCGCCCGCCACGCGTACGAGCTGTGGGACGCGGCGGGGTTGCTGCAGACGGCCGCTCCGGAGCTGTGCCGACGGGTGGTGGACGTGCTGGAGCGCTTCACCGACCGCCGGATCACCGCGGAGGCGGCCATGGTGGACTTCACCGGCCGCACCGTGGTCGCCCTGTGCTCCGACGGCGGGGGGCTGCTGCCGTGATCACGGTCGTGGGCACGGGCACGGGCACGGGGGCGGGCACGGGCACGGGGGCGGGCTCCTCCGGGCTCGGCACGCTGTCCTGGCGGAAGGTCCGGCTGGCCGTGGGCGCCCGCCGCCATCTGGAGGCGGCCGCCCCTCCCCCCGGGGTACGGCGCGTGGTCCTGGGACCGCTCGCCCCGGCGCTGGACGCCGTCGAACGCCAGCTGTCCGAGGACGGCGGGCCGGTGGTGGTGCTCGCCTCCGGCGACCCCGGGTTCTTCGGGATCGTCCGCTCGCTCGCTGAACGCTTCGGCCCCGAAGCCCTGGACGTACGGCCCACCGCGCCGTCCGTCGCGGTGGCCTTCGCCCGCGCCGGACTGCCGTGGGACGACGCCGCCGTGGTCAGCGCGCACGGGCGCGACCCGCGCACCGCCGTCAACGTCTGCCGCGCCCACCCCAAGACCGCCGTGCTCACCGGGCCCGGCGCGGGACCCGCCGAGCTGGGCGCCGCCCTGGCCGCCGCGGGGCTGCCGCGCACCCTGGTGGTGGCGAGCGCGCTGGGCACGGCGGACGAGCGCGTCGAACGCCTCTCCCCCGCCGAGGCCGCCTCCCGCGCCTGGCCCGGCGAGGTCAGCGTGGTGCTGTGCCTGGACACCTCCCGTGCTCTGGCCCCCGGTCCCCGGACGCTCGCCGGGCCGCGGCGGGCGGGCGCCGGCTGGGCGCTGCCGGAGGACGCCTTCGCGCACCGCGACTCGATGATCACCAAGTACGAGGTGCGGGCGCTGGCACTGGCCCGGCTCGGGCCGCGCCCGGGCGACCTGGTCTGGGACGTCGGCGCGGGCTCCGGCTCCGTCGCGGTGGAGTGCGCCCGCCTGGGCGCGGCGGCCATCGCCGTGGAACGCACCGCCGACGGCGCCGAACGCTGCCGCGCCAACGCCGCGGGCCACGGTGTGGACCTCCAGACCGTGCACGGCGCGGCGCCCGGCGTCCTCGCCGGGCTGCCCGAGCCCGACGCCGTGTTCGTCGGCGGCGGGGGGCGGGAGCTGGAGGCGATCGTGTCGGCCTGCGCGCTCCGCGCCCGCCGCACGGTCGTCGTCACGCTCGCCGCGCTGGACCGTGTGCCGGCGGTACGCGCCGCGCTCGGCGCCGCCGGTCTCGCCGCCGACGGCGTGCTGCTGCAGTCCTCCCGGCTGGCCCCCCTGCCCGGCGAGGTGGTGCGGCTGGCGGCCGGCAACCCCGTCTTCGTCCTGTGGGGCATCCGCCCCGGCACCGAAGGAGCATCCTCGTGAACGCCCCGAACGCCCCGGCCGGCCTGACCGGCCTCGTCTCCGCCACCGCCGCGGGGCGGCGCGCCCGCGACCGCCTGGCGGCCGCCTGGCCGGGGGCCGTCCGCGTCTACGGCACCGGCACCGGCACCGTCCGCGAGGCGGTCACCCGCGCCTTCACCGAGTGCGACCGCCTCGTCTGCTTCCTCGCCACCGGCGCGACCGTGCGCCTGATCGCCCCGCTGCTGGGCGGCAAGGCCGGCGATCCGGGCGTGGTGTGCGTGGACGAGGCCCAGCAGTACGCCGTGGCACTGCTGGGCGGTCACGCGGGCGGCGCGAACGATCTGGCGCACGCGGTGGCCGAGGTCCTGCCCGGCTGCCGTCCCGTCGTCACCACCGCCACCGACGCCGCGGGCATCCCCGGTCTGGACACCCTCGGCCTGCCCGTCGAGGGCGCCGTCGCGGCGGTGTCGCGGGCCGTCCTCGACGGCGAGCCCGTCCGTCTGGTGCGTCATCGTGTCCTCCCCCTCCCCGCACTGCCACCCAACGTAACCGATGCCACCGACAACGCCACCGGGAGTGACGAACCGGATGGTGGGGGAAGTGCGGACGGCGGGTACGCCCTGCTGGTCACCGACCGCGCGGTGCGGCCCGGCGACCGCACGGCCGTCCTGCGCCCGCCGACCCTCGCCGTCGGCGTCGGCGCCAGCCGGGGAGCGCCCGCCGAGGAGGTCACCGCCCTGATCGAACGGTCCCTGGCCGACGCCGGTCTGTCGCCGCTGTCCGTCTCGGAGCTGGCCACCGTCGAGGCCAAGGCCGGCGAGGAGGGCATCGTGGAGGCGGCCCGGCGTCTGGGCGTGCCGCTGCGGACATACCCCGCCGAGGAGCTGGCCGCCGTGCCCGTGCCCCACCCCTCCGACGCACCGCTGGCCGCCGTGGGCACCCCGAGCGTGGCGGAGGCCGCCGCGCTGCTCGCCTGCGGCGAGGGCGCCGAACTGGTCGTGCCCAAGCGGAAGTCCGCTCCCGGGGGACGGCCCGCGATGGCGACCTGCGCCGTGGCGCGGCGGCGGCTCCGCGGGCGGCTGGCCGTCGTCGGGCTCGGGCCCGGCGCCCGCGACCTGCTCACCCCGCGCGCCCGCGACGAACTGCGCCGCGCCTCGGTGGTCGTCGGCCTCGACCAGTACGTGGACCAGATCCGCGATCTGCTGCGGCCGGGCACCCGGGTGCTGGAATCCGGTCTCGGCGCGGAGGAGGAGCGCGCCCGCACCGCCGTGGCCGAGGCCCGCGCCGGCCACGCGGTGGCGCTGATCGGCAGCGGCGACGCGGGGGTGTACGCGATGGCCTCGCCCGCCCTGGCCGAGGCATCCGCCGACATCGACGTGGTCGGCGTCCCCGGCGTCACCGCGGCGCTCGCCGCCGCCGCGCTGCTGGGCGCGCCGCTGGGCCACGACCACGTCTCGATCAGCCTGTCGGACCTGCACACGCCCTGGGAGGTGATCGAGCGCCGGGTCCGGGCCGCGGCCGAGTCCGATCTGGTGGTGACCTTCTACAACCCCCGCAGCCGGGGCCGCGACTGGCAGCTTCCCGAGGCGCTCGCCCTGCTGGCCGGGCACCGCCCCCCGCACACCCCGGCCGGGGTGGTGCGCAACGCCTCGCGCCCCGGCGAGCGCGCCACCGTGACCACGCTCGGCGCGCTCGATCCGGCCACGGTGGACATGATGACGGTGGTGACCGTCGGCAACACCGCCACCCGTACCGTGGCCGGCCGCATGGTCACCCCGCGCGGCTACCGCTGGCAGGAGACGCGGTGACCGCGCCCACGACCGTTCCGGTGACCGCGCCCGTCACCGTCACCTCGCGCTGCGCGGGCTGCGGCGCCTGCCTGCTGACCTGTCCGGTCCACGCGATACGTCCGCTGGGCGGCACCCTGCTGGTGCGGGCCGAACTGTGCACCGGCTGCCTGGAGTGCGTCGAGGTGTGCCCGGTCGACGCCGTCGAGGAGATCCCCGTACGCGCCCCTCAGGAGCCATCGTGACGCCTTCCGCGCCCCGCGCCGTCCATCCCATCGAGGAGGAGTCGTACCGCATCCTGCGCTCGCGGCTGGACACCTCCCACCTGCCGCCGCTGACCCGGGCCGTGGTGGAGCGGGTGATCCACTCCAGCGCCGACCCGGCGTACGCCGAGGACCTGGTCACCGACGAGAGCGCACTGCGCGCCGCGCACACCGCCCTGCACGCCGGTGCGCCGGTCGTGGCGGACGTCGAGATGGTCGCCGCCGGGATCACCCGGCGCGAGACGGTGTGCCGGCTCTCCGACGCCCGCGCCGAAGACGGACTGAACGGACTGACCCGCTCCGCGCACGCGGTGCGGCTGGCCTACGAGCAGGTCGGACCGGGCGCGGTGTGGGTGGTCGGCTGCGCCCCCACCGCACTGTTCGAACTGCTCTCCCTGGACGCGGACCCCGCTCTGGTCGTCGGCCTGCCCGTCGGCTTCGTCGGCGCGGCCGAGAGCAAGGCGGCACTGCGCGCCAGCGGTCTGCCCGCCGTCAGCAACGTCTCGGAGAAGGGCGGCAGCGCGGTGGCCGCGGCCGCCCTCAACGCCCTTCTGTACACCCCGGCCACCGCCGCACAGCACGTCGGCGCCGTCCCCGGCTCCGGCTCCGGCACCACCAAGGAGAAGACCCAGTGACCAGCCCGCCCGCCCTGCTCCTCGTCGGCCACGGCACCCGTGACGACGCCGGCGCCGAGGCGTTCCGCTCCTTCGTGCGCGACCTCGGCGAGCGGCGGCCCGGCCTCCCCGTCGCGGGAGGCTTCATCGAACTGTCCCCGCCCCCGCTCGCCGACGCCGTCGCCGAACTGACCGGGCGGGGCGTGCGGAAGTTCGCCGCCGTCCCGCTGATGCTGGTCTCGGCCGGACACGCCAAGGGCGACATCCCCGCCGCCCTGGCCCGCGAGAAGCAGCGCCACCCCGGCACCGCCTACGCCTACGGCCGCCCCCTCGGCCCCCATCCGTCGCTGCTGAACGTGCTGGAGCGCCGGGCGGACGAGGCGCTGCGGGCGGCGGACGGCGGGGACGGCGCCGACCGCGCCGGCACCACGGTACTGCTGGTGGGCCGCGGCTCCACCGACCCGGACGCCAACGCCGAGGTGCACAAGGCGGCCCGGCTGCTGTGGGAGGGGCGCGGCTACGCGGGCGTGGAGACGGCGTTCGTCTCGCTCGCCGCCCCCGACGTACCCGCCGGCCTGGACCGCTGCCGGGCGCTGGGCGCCCGCCGGATCGTGGTGCTGCCGTACTTCCTGTTCACCGGCATCCTGCCGGACCGGGTGCGGGCGCAGACCGGGAGCTGGGCCGCGGCGCACCCGGAGACCGAGGTGCTCAGCGCCGATGTCATAGGCCCCACCGACGAGTTGGCGGAGCTGGTCTGGGAGCGCTATACCGAGGCCGTCGAGGGCGACCTGCGGATGAACTGCGATTCGTGCGTCTACCGCATCGCGCTGCCCGGTTTCGAGGACAAGGTGGGCATGCCCCAGCGCCCCCACCACCACCCGGACGACGACGGCCACGGGCACCACCATCACCACGATGGCGGCCATGCGCACGCTCGCTGACCCCCTGGGCCCCCCACGGCCCCCGCACACCGCGCACGACCTGCGCCACCACGGTGACGCGGAGGTGCGCGGCGCCGGCGCGGACCTGGTGGACCTCGCGGTCAACGTCCGCGCCGGCACGCCTCCCGCGTGGCTGAGGGAACGGGTGGCCGCCTCGCTCGGCTCGCTGGCCGCCTACCCCGACGGGCGGGCGGCGCGGCGGGCGGTGGCGGCACGGCACGGGCTGCCGCAGGAGTGCGTGCTGCTGACGGCGGGTGCGGCGGAGGCGTTCGTCCTGCTCGCCCGGTTCCTGCCCCCGCCCGGCTCGGACGCCTGGCGCGCCGGCGGCCCGGTCGTGGTGCACCCTCAGTTCACCGAGCCGGAGGCCGCCCTGCTGGACGCGGGCCACCGGGTGGAGCGCGTCGTCCTGGGCGAACGGGACGGCTTCCGCCTCGACCCCGCGCGCGTTCCGGCCGGGGCCGCCGCGGTGGTCGTCGGCAACCCGACCAACCCCACCTCCGTACTGCACCCGGCCCCGGCCCTGGCGGCGCTGGCGCGGCCGGGCCGGACGCTGGTGGTGGACGAGGCGTTCATCGACGCGGTACCGGGCGAGCGCGAGTCCCTGGCGGGGCTGGTGACGGACCTTCCGGGCCGCACCGTGGTGCTGCGCAGCCTGACCAAGACCTGGGGGCTGGCGGGACTGCGCATCGGCTATCTGCTCTCCGACCCGCAGACCGTCGCCGAACTGGCGCGGCACCAGCCGCTGTGGCCGGTCTCCTCCCCCGCGCTCGCCGCGGCCGAGGCGTGCTGCGAGCCGGCGGCACTGGCCGAGGCGGAGCGGGCGGCACAGCGGACCGCCGCCGACCGGGCCCATCTGCTCGGCCGGCTCGCGGAGTTCGGCGAGCTGGGGCGGGCGACCGCTGACCCGCGGGCACCCTTCGTCCTGATGCGGCACGCGGACGCCGCCGGGCTGCGGGAGCGGCTGCGCGCGGAGGGCATCGCGGTACGCCGCGGGGACACCTTCCCCGGTCTGGACGCGCGGTGGCTGCGGATGGCGGTGCGCGACCGGGCGACGACGGACCGCCTGGTGCGAACGCTGGCCGCTCTCGGGGTGCGCTGACGCGCGGAAGCGGCGGCGGGCTCCCGCTCCGGGGGGTTCCCGCCGCCGTTCGCGCCGCCGGGCGGGTCCGGCAGCGGTCGGGTCAGGCGGGGTCTCTTAT
>NZ_JBXUOY010000259.1:0-7233 GCF_057196705.1 Streptomyces sp. ATLC9
GGCCCCGCCCGCCCCCGCCGCCGCGCCGGGCGCCGGGCCGGGACGCGGTGCCCGCGTGGCGAGCGGCGGGCTACTTGTTGACGACCGTCAGCGGGAGGAGCTTCTTGCCCGTCGGGCCGATCTGGATGGAGGTGTCCATCGCCGGGCACACGCCGCAGTCGAAGCAGGGGGTCCAGCGGCAGTCCTCGACCTCGGTCTCGTCGAGGGCGTCCTGCCAGTCCTCCCACAGCCAGTCCTTGTCGAGGCCGGAGTCGAGGTGGTCCCAGGGCAGGACCTCCTCGTAGGTGCGCTCGCGCGTGGTGTACCAGTGGACGTCCACGCCGTGGGGGGCCAGAGCGCGCTCGGCGCACTCCATCCACAGGTCGTAGGAGAAGTGCTCGCGCCAGCCGTCGAAGCGGCCGCCGGCCTCGTAGACGGCGCGGATGACGTCGCCGACGCGCCGGTCGCCGCGCGAGAGCAGGCCCTCGACGATGCCGGGCTTGCCGTCGTGGTAGCGGAAGCCGATGGAGCGGCCGTAGCGCTTGTCGGCGCGGATCCTCTCGCGCAGCTTCTCCAGGCGGGCGTCGGTCTCCTCGGCCGACAGCTGCGGCGCCCACTGGAAGGGGGTGTGGGGCTTGGGCACGAAACCGCCGATGGAGACGGTGCAGCGGATGTCGTTGGACCCGGAGACCTCGCGGCCCTTGGAGATGACCTTGGCGGCCATGTCGGCGATCTGGAGGACGTCGTCGTCGGTCTCGGTGGGCAGGCCGCACATGAAGTACAGCTTCACCTGGCGCCAGCCGTTGCCGTAGGCGGTGGCGACGGTGCGGATCAGGTCGTCCTCGGAGACCATCTTGTTGATGACCTTGCGGATGCGCTCGCTGCCGCCCTCGGGTGCGAAGGTCAGGCCCGAGCGGCGGCCGTTGCGGGTCAGCTCGTTGGCCAGGTCGATGTTGAAGGCGTCGACCCGGGTGGAGGGCAGCGACAGGCCGATCTTGTCCTCCTCGTAGCGGTCGGCCAGGCCCTTGGCCACGTCGCCGATCTCGCTGTGGTCGGCCGAGGACAGCGACAGCAGGCCGACCTCCTCGAAGCCGGTGTTCTTCAGGCCCTTGTCCACCATCTCGCCGATGCCGGTGATGGAGCGCTCGCGCACCGGGCGGGTGATCATGCCGGCCTGGCAGAAGCGGCAGCCGCGGGTGCAGCCGCGGAAGATCTCCACGCTCATCCGCTCGTGGACGGTCTCGGCCAGCGGCACCAGGGGCTGCTTGGGGTAGGGCCACTCGTCGAGGTCCATCACGGTGTGCTTGGACACCCGCCACGGCACGCCGGAACGGCCCGGCACGACGCGGGCGATACGGCCGTCGGGCAGGTACTCCACGTCGTAGAAGCCGGGGACGTAGACGCCGCCGGTCCTCGCCAGGCGCAGCAGCAGCTCCTCGCGGCCGCCGGGGCGGCCCTCGGCCTTCCATGCCCGGGTGATCTCGGTGATCTCCAGCACGGCCTGCTCGCCGTCGCCGATCACCGCGCAGTCGATGTAGTCGGCGATCGGCTCGGGGTTGAAGGCGGCGTGGCCGCCGGCGACGACCACGGGGTGGTCCGCGGTGCGGTCCTCCGCCCGAAGCGGGATGCCGGCCAGGTCCAGGGCGGTGAGCAGGTTGGTGTAGCCCAGCTCGGTGGAGAAGGAGACGCCGAACAGGTCGAAGGCCCCGACCGGGCGGTGGGCGTCCACCGTGAACTGCGGGACCCGGTGCTCGCGCATGAGCTTCTCCAGGTCCGGCCAGACGCTGTAGGTGCGCTCGGCGAGCACGCCCTCGCGCTCGTTGAGGACCTCGTAGAGGATCATGACGCCCTGGTTGGGCAGGCCGACCTCGTAGGCGTCGGGGTACATCAGGGCCCAGCGGACATCGCAGGCGTCCCAGTCCTTGACGGTGGAGTTCAGCTCTCCGCCGACGTACTGGATCGGCTTCTGGACGTGCGGGAGGAGGGCCTCCAGGCGCGGGAAGACCGACTCGACAGGCATGGGTGGTGTCCTCGGATGCTGGGGGTTCGCTGGTTCTGTGCTGACGGTCCGCGCGTTCGGCGGACGGGGGTGACCATCCAGCGTAACGCCTGCCGGGGCGGGCCCCGCGCCCGCGTACCGGCGGGGGCCGGTACGCGGGCGGGTCCGGGCTCAGGCGGAGACCGGGCGCTGCACCCGGATCGACTGGAGCAGCCCGATGGCGATCCAGACCGCGAACATCGAGGTGCCGCCGTAGCTGACGAAGGGCAGCGGCAGACCGGCGACCGGCATGATGCCCATGGTCATCCCGATGTTCTCGAAGGACTGGAAGGCGAACCAGGCGATGATCCCGGCGGCGACGATCGTGCCGTACAGCTCGGTCGTCTCCAGTGCGATGCGGCAGGCGCGCCACAGCACCACGCCCACCAGGAGGATGATCAGCCCCGCGCCGAGGAAGCCCAGCTCCTCGCCCGCGACGGTGAAGACGAAGTCGGTCTGCTGCTCGGGGACGAACCGCCCGGTGGTCTGGCTGCCCTCGAACAACCCCTTGCCGTAGAGGCCGCCCGAGCCGATGGCGATCCTGGCCTGGTTGGTGTTGTAACCGGCGCCGGAGGGGTCGAGCGCGGGATTGGCGAAGGCCGCGAAGCGGTTGATCTGGTACTCGTCGAGCACGCCGAGCTGCCAGACCAGGACGGCGCCGACGCCGCCCGTGGCCAGCAGGCCGATGATCCAGCGGTTGGAGGCGCCGGAGGCCAGCAGCACCCCCAGCACGATCACGACCAGCACCATCACCGATCCCATGTCGGGCATCAGCATGACGATCCCGATCGGCACGGCGGCCAGCGCGAGGGCCTGCACCACCGTGCGGTGGTCGGGGTGGAGCCGGTCGCCGGCGTCCACCTGGGCGGCGAGCAGCATCGCCATGCCCAGGATGATGGTGATCTTGGCGAACTCGGCGGGCTGGAGCGACAGGCCGGCGCCCAGGTCCAGCCAGGCGCGCTGGCCGTTGATCGTCGCGCCGAGCGGGGTGAGCACGAGCAGGGTGAGCAGCACCGACAGGGCGTACAGCACCGGGACCGCGCCGCGCAGCCTGCGGTGGCCGAGCCAGACGGTGCCCGCGGACAGCGCCACGCCGATGGCGAGGCTGATCAGATGGCGCCACAGGAAGTGCTGCGGGTCGCCCTCGTTCAGCTCGGTGCGGTTGCGGGTGGCGGACCACACCAGCAGCGAGCCCAGGACGGACAGCGCCACGCAGGCCAGCAGCAGCGTCCAGTCCAGGCGGCGCAGGACGGAGTCGCGGGCCGTCAGTCTGCTCCAGGCGGAGCGCTCCTGCCAGGGCCGCCCGTTGTAGGAGTGGGTGCTCACGGCTTGAAGCCCTTCTGGCGCAGGGCCTCGATGGTGCCGTCCGGGTTGATCTCGGGAAGCTTCTTCTGCGGCTTGGGCAGCAGGGCCTTCTTCCCGTCGATCTTCCCGTCCTCGCCGACGCCGTACAGGGCGTCGTAGATCGCGCGCACCGCGGGGCCGGAGGCCCCGGAGCCGGTACCGCCCTGGGAGATCGTCATCACGATCGCGTACTCGTCGGTGTAGGTCGCGAACCACGAGGTGGTCTGCTTGCCGTGGACCTCGGCCGTACCGGTCTTGGCGTGCATGGGGATCTCCTTGTGCGGCCAGCCGGCGTCGGCGAAGCGCCAGGCGGCGGTGCCGCGGGTGGCCACGCCCTCCAGCGCCTCGTCGGTCAGGCGCAGGGTCCTGGCGTCCATCGGCAGCCTGCCGCGCTTCTTCGGCTCGATCTCCTCGACGGTCCTGCCGTCGGGGCTGATGACGGCCTTGCCGACGGTGGGCTCGTACATGGTGCCGCCGTTGCTCAGGGCCGCGTAGATGGCCGTCATCTGAATGGGCGTCACCAGTGTGTCGCCCTGTCCGATGGAGTAGTTGACGCTGTCGCCGGCGCGCAGTCTGTTGCCCTCCAGGCAGTTCTCGTACGCGATCTTCTCGACGTAGTCCCCGTCCTTCTTGCCGTACTCGCACCAGGCGTCCTTGTTGGCCTCCCAGTACTCCCGCTTCCACTTCCGGTCGGGCACGCGGCCGGTGACCTCGTTGGGCAGGTCGATGCCGGTGCGCTTGCCGAGGCCGAACTCGTGGGCCATCTTGTAGAACCAGTCGTCGGGGTTCTTCCTGGGCTTGTGGCCGCCGTCCTTCTTCCACTCCTCGTGCGCCAGGGCGTAGTAGACGGTGTCGCAGGAGACCTCCAGCGCACGGCCGAGGTCGATCATGCCGTGGTTCTGGGATTCGAAGTTCTTGAAGACCTGGCCGCCGATGCTGTAGGAGGACGGGCAGTTGTAGCGCCCGTTGAACGGGTAGCCCGCCTTGACGGCCGCGGCGGTCGGGATCACCTTGAAGATCGAGCCGGGTGCGGCCAGACCCTGGATGGCCCGGTTGAGCAGCGGGTAGTTGGACTTCTTGCCGGTGAGCCCGGCGTAGTCCTTGGCGGAGATGCCGCCGACCCAGGCGTTGGGGTCGTAGTCCGGCGCGGAGGCCATCGCCACGATGCGGCCCGTCTCCGCCTCCATCACCACGACCGCGCCCGCGTCCGCCTCGTAGTTGCGGTTGGTGTTGTGGTCGTGCTGCTTGCGCGCCTCCTTCATCGCCTTGGCCAACTCCTTCTCGGCGATGGCCTGGACGCGCGCGTCGATGCTGGTGACGAGGGAGGATCCGGGCTCGCCCTTGTCGTTCTCGGCCTCCCCGATGACGCGGCCGAGGTTGTCCACCTTGTAGCGCGTCACACCCGCGTCGCCGCGCAGCGCCGCGTCGTACTGGCGCTCCAGGCCGGAGCGGCCGATCTGGTCGGAGCTGAGCAGCGGGGAGCCGGTGTCCTTGGTCTGTGCGATCTCCTCGTCGGTGACGGGCGAGAGGTAGCCGAGGACCTGCGAGGTCCGCGCGCCGTACGGGGCCGGGTAGCGGCGGACGGCGACGGGTTCGGCGGTGATGCCGGGGAAGTCCTCCTGGCGCTCGCGGATCTGGAGGGCCTGCTGCGTGGTGGCCTCGTCGGTCACCGGGATCGGCTGGTAGGGGGAGCCGTTCCAGCAGGGCTGCGGGGTCTCGGCGTCGCACAGGCGGATCTTCTCGGAGACCTCCTTGTACGTCATGTCCAGGACACCGGCCAGCCGGGTGAGGACGGCCTCGCCGCCGTCGTCCATCTTCATCAGCTCGGTGCGGCTGGCGGAGACCACCAGCCGGGTCTCGTTGTCGGCCAGCGGCACACCGCGCGCGTCGAGGATGGCGCCGCGCACGGCGGGCTGGACGACCTGCTGCACATGGTTGCCCGCGGCCTTCTCGGCGTACTCCTCGCCGTTGCGGACCTGCAGGTACCACAGTCGCCCGCCGAGGGTGAGCATCAGGGAGAAGACCAGGATCTGGATGGCGATCAGCCGGATGGTGACCCGGGGGGTGCGCCCGGTCTCGGGAATGTTGCTCACTGCGTCTCCGTCGCAATCACAGTCGCCGCCGTCACAGTCGCCGCCGCCGTCACAGCCGCTTGACGCCCTTGATCCGCCCCGTTCCACTCCTGGGGGCCCGGGCCGCCAGACCGCCGCGCCGGGCGGCGCCCGCACGGCCGCGGAGTCCGCCGAGCCCTGCGGAGCCGAGCAGTCCGCCGTAGGTGCGGGCGCCGTCGCCGGCGCTGCCGGCCGTCTCGGCGAGCGGATCGTGCGCGGTGCGGCGGGCCAGCGCCATGACCACCGGGACGGTGAAGGGCGCGAGCAGCAGGTCGTAGAGGGTGGCCGTGGTCAGCAGCAGGCCCAGGCCGACATGGCGGGCCGCGGTGTCGCCGACCAGCGCGCCGACGCCGGCGTAGAGCAGGGTGGAGGAGAGCGCGGCGCCGGCCACGACGAGCATCGGGACGGTGGCCGAGCGGTGCTGGCCGTTCTCCGGCTTGGTCAGGCCGGCGGCGTAGCCGATGACGCACAGCACCAGGGCGTAGCGGCCCATGGCGTGGTCGGCGGGCGGCGCGAGGTCGGCCAGCAGCCCGGCCGCGAAACCGGCCAGGGCTCCGCCGGTGTGGCCGTACACCAGCGCCAGGCCGAGGACGGTCAGCAGCAGCAGGTCGGGGACGGCGCCGGGCAGCTGGAGGCGGGCCAGCACGCTGACCTGGACCACCAGGGCGGCGACGACGAGCGCGGTCGAGAGCAGGATCCGGTTGGGGTGCATGTTGTCGGTCAGCTCCTGGAGGGGCCGGGGGTGGCGTCCGCGGAGGTGCCGGCGTCGGCGTCGGCGGAGGGGGTGGCGGTCACGGTGACCGTCGGGGCGGGCCGGTCCTTCGGCCTGGGCGGGAGGACCGCGTCGCGGGGGTCGGTGCGCGGTGGTCTGACGACGACGCCGACGATGTCGAGCTTGGTGAAGCCGACGTACGGCCGTACCCGCACCGTCCGGGTGAGGCCGCCGCTGTGCGGATCGACCCGGATGACCTCGCCCACCGGCACACCGGGCACGAACGGCCGGTCGTTGCTGGAGCCGAAGGTGACCAGGCGGTCGCCCTTCTTCACCTCGGCCTTGCTGTTGAGGAGCTGGACGGTCAGCGCGCTGTCGCCGCGGCCGGCCGCGAAACCGAGCTCGCCGGTGCCCTCCATCCGGGTGCCGACGGTGAAGTCGGGGTCGTTGGCCAGGAGGACGGTGGAGGTTCCCGGGCCGACGGTGGTGACCCGGCCGACGAGTCCGTCGCCGTTCATCACGGTCATGTCACGCCTGATGCCGTCGTCGCGGCCGACGTCGATGGTGACGGTCCAGGAGAAGCCCTGGGCGGCGCCGATCCCGACCACCTGGGCGGCCTTGATGCCGTACTGCCCGGCGCCCGCGGTCCTCAGCAGGTCGTCGAACTGCCCGACCCGGTGGTTGTCGCGGTCGGCGGCGGCGAGCCTCTGCTTCAGTTCGGCGTTCTCCTGCTCCAGTACGCTGATCCGGTCGTGGCGTTCGCCGGAGTCCCGTACGGCCGCGATGGCGTTGCCGACGGGGTCGACGGCGGTGGCGACGCCGCTCTCCACCGGGCCGAGGACGGACGCGGCCACCTGCCGCGCTCCGTCCAGCGGCGATCGCTCACCGCCGCGGATGTCCACCGTGATCAGTGCGAACGCGATGGCGACCAGCAGAACGAGCAGCAGCCGGCTCTCTCGTGTATCCCTCACGTGCGACGGCCGTGCCTTCCCTTGTCGGACTTGTCTGACCGTGATATCACTCCGGTTTCCCGGGCCGCTCGCCTCCGC
>NZ_JBXUOY010000260.1:0-7190 GCF_057196705.1 Streptomyces sp. ATLC9
GGGGGCGCCGGGGGGGGGGGCGGGCGGGGCCCGGGGTGGAGCGGCCCGCCCCCCGGCCCGTCCGTGCTCATGGGCCTGTCCGCGTCCTCGGCCTTCCGGGCCGGCTCAGAGGCCGGACGCGCCGGGCGGCACCGGCGGGGAGGGCGGCGTGGACGGCAGGAGGCCGGAGCTCGCCGGCGAGCCGGGGAGCGGGGGGACCTCGCCGTCGGCGAGGGCGGCCTGGAGCAGAAGCCGCCGTGCCAGTTCGCGGGCCTCGGGGACGGTGAGCGCGGCCCAGGTGCCGGGTGTGCTGTCGCGGCCCGGGCCGAGATCCAGGGTGACCCGGCTGATCGGCCGGTCCGCGGTGGGCAGCCGCAGACACTTCACGGCGATCCGCCGGTCGCAGGAGGTGACCATCGGCGTCTCACCGGCCGGCTGGGGAAGCGCCCGTCCTGTCTCCGCCACTGTTCCCACACCTTCCATCTCAAACCGCTCATAACGCAGGGGCACAGTGGGTAGCGCCTTCCGGGCCCGGGATGTTCCCGGCCACCGGAGCTCACCGCGGCCGGCCACGTACACGCGTGCGGCTCGCGACCGCTGCCCCGCACGGCCCCGCCGCCCGCTCCTGCGGTTCAGCGGCCGGCCGCGGGCAGGCGCAGGGCGATCAGGGTGATGTCGTCGCGGCCGGTGGCGGCGGTGGTGGCCACCAGGTCGTCGCACAGGGAACCGGCGGACTCGCGGGCACGGCGCCTCCGGGCCCCTCGGTTCCGGGAGGGTGTGGCGACCGCACCCGAACCGGGAATACAGTGAGGTTTCTCATGCCCGCCGCGGAAACCCCTGTTTTCGCCCGGAGGGCACTCCGCCGGTCTTCCTTGTGAGCCGGGGCGGAACAGCGTGCGGCGCGCCCCGGCGTCCGGTGGGGCGCCCCCGGATGTCGCGGTTGCCTTGATCACGGCATCTGGGGGAAGGTTGCCGGACGGCAATCCCCTGTTCGGCGTCCCGCCCGGCGTTCCGCGCAGTGCCGTCCGAGTCATCCGACAGGCAGCAGGAAGGTGGTGGGGCCCGCAGGCCCCCGGTTGTGACGATCTCCGAGGACCCATCCACCCGGCCGCGCGGCGCCGGGACCGGTACGGCGTGGAACGACGCGCCCTGCGCGGCGGAGGCGGTGGTCGAACGCGTCCGGATGCCCGTCGGACAGTGGGTCGGGGGAAGGAGCCACGACGACATGGCGGTCGTCGCCATCACAGCGCCGCGCACCGCGCACCTCAGCACGGTGGACGGCCACACCCGGGGCGGGTACACGGTTTGACCACCCACACGAGCCACGCCTCCACCGCCGCCGGGCCGGCGGCCGACCCGCACGCGGCACGGGAACGGCTGTGGGACGCCGTCCGCGAGGGCGACGAGTACGCCGCCTCCGAGGCCGTCTTCGCCGCTCTGGACGCCGGAGCGGACCCGGAGGCGGTGCTGCTGGACGTCATCGCGCCCGTCCAGCGGAAGGTGGGCGCCGAATGGGCCGCCGACCGCATCACCGTGGCGCAGGAGCACGCCGCCACCGCCATCAGCGAACGGATCATCGCCGCGCTCGCCCACCGCGTGCGCGGCCGCGCACGGCCCGTCGCCGGGGCGGACCGTGTCACGGTCGCCTGCGTGGACGGCGAGTGGCACGCCCTGCCGGCCCGGCTGCTCGCCGAGGTGCTCGCGCTGCGCGGCTGGCAGGTCGACTTCCTCGGCGCCCAGGTCCCCGTCCAGCACCTGATAGCGCATCTGCACCGTACGGGGCCCTGCGCCGTCGCGCTGTCCTCCTCCATCCCCACCCGCCTGCCCACCGCCCACGCCGCGATCACCGCCTGCCAGGCGGCCGGCACCCCGGTGCTGGCCGGCGGCGCGGCCTTCGGCCCCGACGGACGTTACGCCCGCCTGCTCGGCGCCGACGCCTGGGCCCCCGACGCCCGCGCCGCCGCCGACAGGCTGAGCGGGGAAGCACTGCCGCTGCCCGGCCCGCGCACCGCGCACCACCCGGTCGACGACCTGCCCCACCTCGCCGACCAGGAGTACACGATGGTCTCGCGCACCGCCCCGCGGCTGGTGGGGGAGACCATGGCCGGTCTGGAGGAGCGGTTCCCGGCCATGCGCGACTACACCGAACGCCAGCGGCTGCACACCGCCGAGGACGTCGCCCACATCGTCGACTTCCTGTCCACCGCCCTCTACGTCGACGACGAGGAGCTGTTCACCGGCTTCATGACCTGGACCGCGCAGATCCTCACCGCCCGCAAGGTTCCCGCGCACTCCCTGCACCCCGCGCTGGACCTGCTGGCCGGGCAGTTGAAGGACTTCCCCCGCGCCATCCGCCTGCTGGAGGGGGCCCGCCGGGCCCTCGGCACGGTTTCGGCCCCCGCCCCCGACCCCACCGGCCACGGAAAGTCCGAATGACACCCATGCACCGGCCCTCCTTCGCACTCACGGCCGAGACCGGCCCCGGCACCGTCCGGCTGCGCGTCACCGGCGACCTCGACCACGAGACCACCGGGGAACTGGTCGGCGCCGTACGCCTGCACCTCGACGACCGCCCGCCGCTCCTGGAGCGGTTCCTGGACATCACCGGCACCCTGGAGCACCTCACCGCACCGCCTGTCGGGGAGCCCCCGGGGCGGGCCGAGGACTCCGGCCGGCGGCCCGGCGCCGTCTGACCGCGTTCTCCGGCCGGCCCGCTCCGCCCTGCCCGGCCGGAGAACGCGGGGTGACGGGTGGTTGTCCGGAAACCGCCGGTCGGCCGGCGGACGCCGGGTCATGCTGGTACCGGGCGGACCGGACCCATCCGGGCCGCGGCCGAGAGGAGACCCAGTACATGCCCGCAGTGCCCCGGGCGCCCGGAAGGCGCGCGCACACCGTCGTCGACAGCCCCTGCGGCCCGCTCACCCTGGTCGCCGAGGACGAGTACCTGACCGGCCTCTACATGGAGGCCCAGCGGCACCGGCCCGACGAGTCGGCCTTCGGTGAGCGGCTGCCGGAGCCCGCCGGACCGCCGCTCGCCGAGACGGCCCGGCAGCTGGAGGAGTACTTCGCCGGGCACCGCGAGACCTTCGACCTGCCGCTGAGGCTGAACGGAACGCCGTTCCAGCAGCGTGTCTGGGCCGCGCTGTGCGAGATCCCCCACGGCCGGACCTGGACCTACGGCCGGCTCGCCGAGCACATCGGCCGGCCGTCGGCCTCCCGCGCCGTCGGCCTCGCCAACGGAAAGAACCCGATCGGCGTCATCGTGCCCTGCCACCGCGTCGTCGGAGCCGACGGCGCCCTGACCGGTTACGGCGGGGGAGTGGAGCGCAAACGGGCGCTGCTGGAGCACGAACGCGCCCTGCCGGCCACCGGGGCCCGGCAGCTCTCCGCGTTCTGACCGCCCCTCAGCGGACGAGGGCCGAGGCCAGCAGCCGCAGCGGCGCCGAGCGGCCCCGGCGGGGCACCGTCAGCAGTGGGTGACCGCGCACCCCCCAGGTGGCCAGCAGGGCGTTGGCCGCCTCGAAACCGGTGGTGGCCGCCCGTTCCATCAGTGCCACCGGCAGCGTGGTGCGCACCAGGTCCCCGGCGAGCACCAGCCGGGGGTGGCCGGTGCGCACCCCCGGCCGGTCCCGCCAGGTGCCGGTGGCGAACAGCGGACAGTCCTGCCGCCACTCGTGCCGCTCGTCGACGACCGGGGCGCCGGCCGTCTCCGGGTAGACGCGGGCGAGTTCGGCCAGGGCCGCCCGCTGGACGGCGACGCGGTCCGCGCCCGGGCCGACGGCGTAGGCGTGCAGCTCCACCACGCTGCCGCCCGTGCCTGCGGCCCAGCGGGCGGCCTCGCCCTCCCAGCGGTCCAGGACACTGACGTTGTCCAGTGGGCCGTAGCCGCTGGTGCCCAGGAAACCGGGCCGGTCGGCGGCCACGGGCCGGCCGAGCCAGTAGCGGGAGACCAGGAAGGGCGGGGCCTCGCGCAGCCGCCCGACCGACGCCCGCCAGCCGGGGCCGCCCAGGCCGGGGGAGCCGTCGACCACGGCGCGCAGACCCGCGCCGTCCACGGCCAGGACGACCGCGTCGTAGCGCTCGCCCCGTTCCACTCCCGGTCCCCGGCCCTCGGTCGTCACCACAGTGAAACCGTCCCGCCCGGGGCGCACCGTCCCCACGGCGGTGCCGGTGCGCACCCGCGCGCCCAGCCGCTCCAGCCGGGCGGCCAGTGGGTCCCACAGGACGTCGGGGAAGGGGTCGCGAGGGACGTCGAAGAGCAGCCCCTCGGCCGAGCCCAGGAAGTAGATGTGGAACATCAGGACCAGTTCGGCCGCCGACAGCTCGCGCGGATCGGCGAAGAAACTGCGGGAGAACACCTCGAAGGCCAGGTGCCGGGCCGGTTCGGGGAAGCCGACGGAGTCCAGGAACTCCGCGGCGCTCACGCCGTCCAGCCGCTCGTGGACCTCCGGCACCCGCACGTCCAGCAGGGACAGCGCCGCGCGGGGGTTCATGCCAGCCAGTCCCGAGGGGGTGAAGGTCGGGCTGAGGGCGGTGAAGCCCAGCACGCTCCACGGCGGGGTGCGGGGCACCCGCGCGAAACTGTCCCGCGCTCCGCCGCTGTGCCACAGCGGGTAGTCCGGCAGCGGGGTGAGCATCGACAGGGACGGGTCGATACGCCGCAGCAGGTTGCGCAGGTTGTAGTACTGCCGGAAGAAGGCGTGGAAGCCGCGGGACATGGTGACGGACGTGCCGTCGGCCAGCTCCGTGGCCCAGCCCCCGACGCGTCCGCCCAGCACCTCCCGGCGCTCCAGCAGGTCGACGGCCACACCGCGTTCGGCCAGCGCGGTGGCGGCGGTGAGCCCGGCGATGCCGCCGCCCACCACCGCCGCGCGGACCTCGCGGTCGCCGATGCGGGCCGCCCCGGCCGGTGCCGGCCGGTGCACGGCGTAACGGTCGCGGGCGAGCCGGGTACGGTCCCGGCCCGGAAGCGGGTACGGGCAGGGGTTTCTCGTGTCTGTCACCTGGAGGCCTTTCGCTGGTGGGGGTCGCCGGGCCGCGGCACGGGGGCGGGCGGCCTGCGCGGTAGGAGGGGGAGTTCGGCCAGGGATCGCGCCATCGGCCATATGGGGGAGCGCAGGCCGATCACCACCTCCTCGCGGAGCGCGGAGCGGCCGTCGAGGAAGCGCAGGACGCTGTCCAGCCGGTTGCGGCGGAAGAGGCGGGCGAAGAAGTCCGCGCCGTCCACGCGGCCGGTGGCCAGGGCGCGCAGCAGCGCGGCGTCCATGGCCAGATGGCGGCGGGCGTGGGGCCGGGGCGGCAGCGGGGTGTGCCCGGCCGCGAGGGCGGCGGCCACCCGCGCGCTCTGGCGCTGGACGGTGGCGAAGGTGTAGCCGGTCGAGGGACGGGTGGCTCCGCCCGCCGTACCGATGCGGAACACCGAGCGCCCGGCCCGGCGGACGAAGCGCCCGTCGGTCATGGGAATGACGCCCTGCTCGGCGCCGGTGACGGTGAACTCGCCCAGCGGCCGGACGCGTTCGGTGTAGTGCCGCAGCGCGGCCTCGTACTCCCGGCCGGTCAGGGGCGAGGAGGAGAACTCGGTGTACTCCACCAGGGCCTCGCGCGGTGTGAGGGGCAGGACGTAGGCGAAGGACAGCCCGCGCCGCGGCTGCGGGGTGCGCAGGTCCATCAGCTCCGCCGTACCCGGGTCGAAACGGTCCTCGCCGGTGCGTACGAACCAGCCCCGGAAGTGCTGCAGCAAGGTGGTGCGGGCGGGCGGCAGGATCCGAGGCGGACGCGAGTCGAACACCCAGCGGCCGGTGAGCGCGAAGGACCGTCCCGCGGCGTCCGTGCCGCTCACCCGCGCACCGCGCGGTCCGTCCTCGACGGCGGTGACGGTGCCGGTGACACGGCGGACGGCGGGGGAGGCGGCCAGACGGGCGTCCATCGCGCCGGTGAAATCCGCGGAGCGGACCATCAGATAGTGCCGGGGGCTGTCACCGCCCAGAGTCTCGCCTCCGGGACCCCGCACCAGCAGCCGCCCCCAGGAGGCGGCGACGGGCACTTCGAGCCCGGCGCCGGGCCCGCCGGGGACCGCTCCCTCCTCGCCCCAGAAGCACCAGGTGCGCTCGGGGCTGCGCTCGGGGCCCGGCGGCGGCTCCACCACCGCCACCGAGACGGGGGCCGAGGGGGAGGCGGCGTCGAGGAGGCGCCCGGCCAGCGACAGGCCCGCCGCCCCCGCGCCGACCACGACCACGTCCGCGTCCACGTCACTCCTTCCGCCCGGGCGCGCGGCCTCGGCCGCGGCGGTCTCCGGGCGGCTCATCCCCGCTCCCTCCCCCCGGCAGTGCGTCCGGCGCTCATTCCGGCGCGTTCCCGGCGGCACACGCCGGGTAGGCGTGCGGCCATGACCTCACGACCCGGGCCCGTACGGGCGGAAGGACGGACACGATGACCTTCCTGCAGGACGGCGCGCTGACCGCGGCGTTCGACGGTGCCTCCACCGCCTATGACCGTCTGGTCGGCGCGAACCCCGGCTACCACCGGCAGTTGCGACGCTCCACCCGCAGGCTGGCACTGCCGGACGGCGGCGAGGGCCTGCGCGTACTCGACCTGGGCTGCGGGACCGGCGCCTCCACCGCCGCGCTGCTGGCCGCGGCGCCCCGCGCCGAGATCACCGCGGTGGACGCCTCGGCCGGGATGCTGGAGCGGGCCGCCGCCAAGCGGTGGCCCGGGAACATCACCTTCGTCCACACACCCGCCGAGGAACTGGAGCGGGCAGGGGTGCGCGGGCCCTTCGACGCGGTGTTCGCCGCCTATCTGGTGCGCAACCTGACCGACCCGGACAAGGTGCTGACCGGGCTGAGGTACCTGCTGCGTCCCGGCGGGCGGCTGGCCGTCCACGAGTACGCCCTGTCCGGCGCGGCACGCCACCGCCTGGTCTGGACGGCCGTGTGCCACTCGGTGATCATCCCCGCCGGCTCCCTCGGCCCGGGCGGCGCGGGCCTGTACCGCCACCTGTGGCGCAGCGTCCTGGAGTTCGACACCGCTCAGGAGCTCGCGGAGCGGCTGACGGCGGCGGACTTCGACCTCGTCCGCACGGTGCCGCTGCCGGGCTGGGAGTACGGCATCCTCCACACCTTCCTGGCCCGCGCACCACGCTGAGCGGGGCACGGGCACGGCATCCCGCGCGGAGCCCGTTGCGGAGCCCGGTGTGAGGGCCGCCCCGGCGG
>NZ_JBXUOY010000261.1:0-7155 GCF_057196705.1 Streptomyces sp. ATLC9
CCGCGGCCACCGCACGATCTTCGTTTGTCCACACACCAACCGATGATCACGCGGTGGCCGTACCCGTTTCCAGCCGGGTCCGCAGCAAGATCGCAAAGTCAGACTGGAGTACTAGCTGCACCACCACAGGAAGCGCTCGCAGGCGGGCGTCGGCTCCGGCTCGGGTTCCGGCTCCGCCGGAGGCGGTGGTGGCGGATCGGCGGGAAGAGGGGAGGCTCTCCTGTGAAGATCAGGTGTCAGCCCGCGAAGGGCGGCTGCGCCAGCCCCTCCCCCGCGTCCGGCAGCACCATCAGCGAACCGGCCAGCGGTTCCGCACCGGGGTCGGCGCCCGTCCGGGCCGTGGTGATGTAGAGGTCCCGCAGCCCCGGCCCGCCGAAGGCGCACGAGGTGGTGTTGGAGGCCGGGACGGCGACCGTCCGGTCCAGCCTGCCGTCGGGGGTGTAGCGCCGGACCGCGCCCCCGCCCCACAGCGCGACCCAGACGCAGCCCTCCGCGTCCACCGTCAGGCCGTCGGGGAAGCCCGCGCCCTCCTCGATCCGTGCCAGCGTCCGGCGGCCCCGCACCCCGGGGCCTTCGGTGTCGAAGACGTCGATCCGTCTGGTGGGGGTGTCGATGTGGTACATCAGCCGCCCGTCCGGGCTCCAGCCCGTTCCGTTGCTGATGCCCACGTCCGCCAGGACCGTGACGGCCGAGCCGTCCGGGGCGACACGGCTGAGCGTGCCCCCGCCCGGACGCTCGTCGTAAGCCATCGTGCCCGCCCACAGCGCGCCGTCGGGGGCGACGGCGGCGTCGTTGCCCCGGCGGCCCGCGACGGGCTCGCGGCGCAGCCACGAGAACGAGCCGTCCCCGTCGTAGAGGCCCACCCCGTCGCGGAGGTTGACCACCAGGCCGCCCCCGGCCCGCGGCCTGGCCGCGCCCACGTGCTGCTCGGTCGCCAGCACCGTGCGGCGGCCGTCGGCCGGGGCGTAGGTGTGCACCCGGCTCGCGAGGATGTCCACCCACACCAGGCGCTCGCGCTCCGCGTCCCAGGTGGGCCCCTCGCCCAGCAGCGCCCCCTGTCGCACCGCGACCTCGAGCCGCGCCGTCTTCCCCGATCCGGCCATGCCGTCCCGCCCCTCTCTCCTCGTCGGCTCTCCTCGCGAGCCGCCCACCGTCCGCCCGCCCCTGCCGGCCCGGCTACGCCGCGCCGCGGTGCCCCAGTCGCACCGACAGCTCGGCCGCACCCTCGACCGCCAGGTTCTCCAGCTCGGCGCGCCGCTCCTCGCTCCACCGGATCATGGGCACCGAGATGCTGAGCGCCGCGACCACCTTCCCCGTGCCGTCCCGGACGGGCGCGGCCACACAGCTCACATCGGGATTGGACTCGCGCCGTTCGACGGCGACGCCGCGCCCGCGGATCTCGGCCAGCGCCTCGCGCAGCTCCTGCGGCGAGGTGATGGAGCTCTCCGTCATGGCCCGCAGCGGCTCGTCGCCGGGGCCGGGAAGGCACGCGTCCAGCTCGTCCGGGGGCAGCGAGGCCAGCAGCATCTTCCCCACCGAGGTGCAGTGCGCGGGCAGGCGCCGGCCCGCGGCGGAGACCATGCGGACCGCGTGGGTGCTGTCCACCTTGGCGATGTAGATGACGTCCGCGCCCTCCAGAATGGCCACGTGCACGGTCTCGTCGCAGGTCTCGGCGACGCTCCGGGCCACCTGCTGCCCTTCGGCGGCCAGGTCGAGCTGCTCGGCGTAGCGGCTCCCGAGCTGGTAGGTGCGCACCCCGAGCCGGTAACGTCCGGGCTGCCCGGGCACGGGCACCAGATACGAGCGCGCGGCCAGGGTGGTCACCAGCTCGTGGACGGTGGTGCGGGGCAGGCCCAGTCTCCGGGTGATCTCCGGCGCCGACAGGATCCCGTCCCCGTCGAGGAAGAGTTCCAGGATGTCGAGAGCCCTGGTCACGGCCGGCACGAGGCGCCCCATGGCAGCCCTCCCCTTCTCCCCGAGGGCTCCGGGCTCGCCGGCACCCGCATTTGTTCGAGATTCCGAAGGATGACCGGAATCACGAACACAGGCTAGCCGCAGCCCGAAGCACCCCGCAACGACCCCTCCCCCGCCGGCACCCGGCCCGCGTTCCGCCGCGATGCGCGGTACGGCGCCCCGCATGGACGGCTCCGCCCGTGGAACCCGCGCCGCATGACGAGCACCGTGGTGGAAGGCCGGACGATCGAACTGACCAGCCTGGACAGGGTCCTCTATCCCGCCGCGGGCTTCACCAAGGGCGATGTCGTGGACTACTACACCTCCGTCGCCGAGGCGATCCTGCCCCATCTGCGCGACCGTCCGGCCTCCTTCGTCCGCGCCCCCCGCGGCGTGGAGGCCGATTCGTTCACGGCCAAGCACGTACCGCCCGGCACACCGGAGTGGGTGACGGTGTGCGAGGTCCACCGCGTCGGCGGGAGGACCGACCGGCAGGTCGTCGTCCAGGACCTGCCGACCCTGCTGTGGGCGGCCAACCTCTCCGCCCTCGAACTGCACACCCCCCAGTGGCGGCTCCCCGCCGAGGGGATGGCCGACCGGCTGGTGTTCGACCTCGATCCGGGCGCCCCGGCCACGATCGTGCAGTGCTGCGCGGTCGCCCGGTGGCTGCGCGACCGGCTGGAGCGCGACGGCCTGCCCTCGTACGCCAAGACCTCCGGCTCCAAGGGGATGCACGTACTCGCCCCGCTGCGGCCCTCCGACTCCGAGTCCGCGGCCGGCTACGCCGAGCGGCTGGCCCGCGAGGCGGCCGAGGCGCTGCCGGACCTCGTCGTGGACCGGGTGCCACGGCGGCTGCGCGAGGGGAAGGTCTTCATCGACCACGGCCAGAACCTGTGGACTCGGACGACCGCCGCCCCGTACACCCTGCGCGCACGGCCGAGGCCGACCGTCTCCACTCCGGTGACATGGGACGAGGTCGCCGGCTGCGAACAGCCCGGCGACCTCGTCTTCACGGCCGGCGATCCGGTCTCCCGGCTGGAGAGGCACGGTGATCCGCTCGCTCCCCTCCTGGTCCCCTCCCGCACGGGACGGCTGCCGGACGGCCCCTGAGCCGGGCCCGCCGCCGGGAGCGCCGGATGCGCTCCGGACACCGCCTACGCCGGGCGTTCTCAGGCGTTGCCGGTGCCCCAGCCGTCGTCGAACGGCGTGCGCTGCTCGACGCGGCGGCCGCGCAGCATGCGGACCCTGTCGGACACCGGGCCCGGCATGCGGTCGCCCATCCGGTCGGAGACCGTGTTCAGCGCCTTGCCGGCCATCTCCCGCCCGTTGTGCGCGGCGGACTCGCAGGCGTTGCGCACCGCGGGGTTCTCGGCGAGCTTCCGGGCGCTCTCGCGCAGCTGCTCGTACTTCTCCCGCCCGGCTCGCGTGCCGAACACGTACCCGACGGCCACTCCTACGACGAACGTGAGCCGGTAGCGCATGGCTCCACCCTTTCTCAGGTCTCTCCCGGCGCACCCCGACTGTGCGGGTGTGCGCCCTGTCGGTCTGCGGCGGATGTTCCACCGAGTACCCCGTGGCGCGCCGCGGATACCGATTTCAGAGCACCCCCCGGCATGCGCTACTGTATTCCTCGCCAGCGGGGAACGCCCCCGGGAAACCGGAACGGGCGCCTCCGAGCAGCAGTCCCCTGTAGCTCAATTGGCAGAGCAGCCGGCTGTTAACCGGCAGGTTACTGGTTCGAGTCCAGTCGGGGGAGCAGAACGATAAGGGCCTCGCGAGGGGCCCTTCTTCATGTGCCCGGAGCCCTGCCGGGCCGCCACCGGGAGGCCTGCTCCGTTCCGGCGACCGACCTTCGGCCCGCGGTGACGGGCCTCACCGCCCCCACCTCACCCCGGCACGGGCGGGAGATCGTATGAGCGGCTATGCTGCGGCAGACGGCGCGCACAGATGTGCGTGGCGCGCCGTCCCGGGGCGGTAGCTCAGCCGGTTAGAGCAGCGGACTCATAATCCGTCGGTCGTGGGTTCGAGTCCCACCCGCCCCACTCGCGGCGACCGGCGGGGGGGGGGGGGGGGGGGCGGGGGGCGCCGGGCGCCCCCCCCCCCCCCCCCCCCCCCCCCCCCGCGCCCTTACCTCCCGCCCGGTGCCACTCCCGGCGGGCGGCTCGGGTGCGGGCACGGGTGACGCACGTACCGCGGCGGTGCCGCAAAGGCACGCCGGGCTCCGGTGCCGTCCACCGGGCCGGGCCCGCGCCACCCGAGGAAGGCTCACTCCTCGGGGAGCAGATTGTCGAAGACGTCGATCAGGTCCTCGATCCGCTCACCGATCGGACAGCTCCACCAGAAGCCCGTACGCCTTCCTGTTGCCCGGAAACCAGGCAGGAACCCGGCCATGGGCCGCATTCATCACCTCGACCACCTCCACACCTTCAGGTCGCCGGGCACCGCGCCGGCTCCTCTTCCGGCCGCCTGTTCACGTGAAGGCCACCGCCCGGCTCCAGGAGCTCACCTCGGTGCGCTCTTCCCCCGTACCGAGGACCGCAGCACCGCGAGGCGTTCCTTGTCGGGGTCGATCGCCTCCAGGATCGCCTCGGCGTTCTCCCGCCTGCGGGTGCCCAGCTCCCGGTACAGCAGCCACAGCCCCTCCCTCGCCAACTCCCGGCAGCACGGGCCGAGATCGGGGCTCCCCCGTTCGACTTCCTCCTCGTCGGACTCGCCGGAGACGATCTGGTGGATCAACTCCACCACCGCGTCACGCGCCTCGACCGAGATCTCCTCCGTCAGCGCCGCGAGGAGCACCGACAGCGCCGGGAGCACCGAGTCGAAGAGCTGCCCCTGGACGACCACGGTGTTCTCCAGGTCCCAGTAGGCCTCCATGACCTCTTCCTCGATCTCTCCCGAGACCATCCGGTGCAAAGCGTCCGGAACCCGCTCAGAGCGGTCCTCCATGGTGTGGAGACCGGCCCACCGGTGCCGACCGATCTCGGCCTCGCACAACCCCTTGCTCACCAGGGCCCTCCCGTGTTCCCAGCCACGTCCGGGGGCTCGTCTTCGTGGTCCCCGAAGAACCCGACCCCCGTGGCAGTCAGCCTCACCTCCAGCGCCCCCTCTTCCCGCCGCCCAAGCGCCGACCTCCTTGACCTCGGACCACTTCAAACAGCTGAAACCCCCGCCTCCTTGACCATGCGATTCGTCGCCCCTTGCATCTTGAGCAGGATGGAAGCCGCCCTTGCAAGGTGACGGAGTCACCGGCCGCAGGAGGCGGGACCGGTCGCTGACGACCTCGCTCCACCGCTTTGGGCCGCCCTCCCGTCTCCCTCGCTCTCGAGAGCGGGCAGTTCCGAAGCCCTCCGCAGCTCCGCCGGGCGCGGTGAGAACTCTCCGGATCCCCGCGCCCCAGCCCGCCACGGGCCGCGGTGGTCGGTCACTCCGCCATCCCGCCGGTCAGTTCCTTCTGGAAGGCTATGGACGACGACCCCGAGGTCCCATGTGCCGTAGCCGTCGTCCGCTGACGTTGCCGTCAAACGCCCAAGAAGCCCCGTCGGAACGAAATCCGGCGGGGCTTCTTGCGCTCCGAGAGGGGACGATTCACCGCTACGCAAAGACGAAGGACGCCACGCAGAGATGGGAAGTTATCGCGTCGGCCGACTTATCGGGCAGAACCTCCTCCGTCAGAACTTGTGGATCACCACGAATCATCGCCTGTCAGAACGATGACCACCTCATCAGGTTCATCGGTTCCGTCTCCGTAGACGTCGACCCGGTTCTCTACATTCGGAACGGGAATCAGCAGCCTCACCGATTCATTCGGATCAGAAATTTCGAGGGATGCCTTGGGGAGAGTCAGATTCCCTGAGTACACAAGAACCTTTCCACTCGGCTGGTAAGGCCCCTGCACGCATTGGACTGACACCGGACCACTGGCGGCTTGCTGCACCGCGACGAACAAGGAGTCCGGACCACCGTGCACTACATCAGCAGCCGCTTCCCAGCCTGCGTGGTTGTCAACACTCCCGGGCGCGGCAGCAACAACCAGACCATGCGCGAATCTTGTCGTGCACGAGGCGAAAAGCATCATTGAATCCACCTACTGTCTCGGCTTCCGCACCGGGAAGTCGTAGTACTCCTTGATTAGCGTTCGCACGATTCCACCCTGCTGTTTGGAACATGCCTTGCAGTGCGGATAGAGAGTCCACGGACCATTCGGGGAGAGCTTGTTCGGCGGGTTGTGGTCGCCAGTCCAGTGCCCATCCTTGTAGCCAGACTTTTCGGCACCGCAAGCAGCGCAACCGTTCCGATCCCCGAATTCGTTGATCATCCTCTGTTCGTGGGCGAGAACAGTGTCTCCACGCTCAGCAGTAACCCCCTCCGCTTTCTGCCCCTTCAGGTTGGGCCCGAGAGTCAAATTGCAGAGATCGCCTTCGTTTACGTTGTGAACGAGCACCGGAGTGGTTCCCGCCAGCACATAGTACGTGTGGGCGTCGGTGACGGTGAGGTTGTGGACCGTGGCCCGCTGGGTCCAAGACTCGAGTGCGGTGATCTGGACCCAGGTGCCGGAGGAGGTCCGCAGCCACTGACCGGACTCGAGCTCGTCGGCGTCCAGCCACTCGCCCAGCTCCGGCACCCAGAACGGGTGGCCGTCGGTGGCCACCACCGAGGCCGTGACCGGTGAACCGCCGGAGCCGTCCCGGTCCGCACTGTCACCACGGTCGGCGGCGGGCACCGGCGGCGACTGGCCACCGCCGCTGCCGCTGCCGCCACCGTTGCCGTCCGGGGCGTCGGCGGCGGGCACCGGCGGCGATACCTCGGCGGTGCGGACGGTGACCTTGACCAGGTTCTTCGCACCGTCGCCGATGATCGTGGCGGTGACCGTCCTTGCCTTGGTCTCGCCTGTCTTCGGATCGGTGGCCAGCACCTTGTCGCCGACCTTGATCTCCTCGATCGGCTTGCGGGTGCCATCGGCCATCAGCACCAGCGTGCCGGGCACGAAGCTGTTCGACGTCGGGCAGCCGCCTCCGTTGACAGCACTGTCGATCGCGTTGTCACGGGCCTCGCCGGCCAGCTCGCGCTTGGCATTCTGCACCCGCTGCTGAGTGGGTTTCCTCTGATGCGAGGGCTTCGGCTTGGGCTTCGGGCGGCTCCGCGGCGCCGAGCGAGGCTTCGGCTTCGCCTTGCGCGCGGCGGCACGACGGGCCTGTGCCCTGC
>NZ_JBXUOY010000262.1:0-7125 GCF_057196705.1 Streptomyces sp. ATLC9
CGGCCGACCTGCACCGCGGCCCCCTGCCGGCGGCGGCCCGGCAGTACGCGCACATCGCCGCCGAGGTGGCCGTCACCGGTGACCCGCGCGTCGTCCGGCCCCGTGTACACGGCTCGGAGCAACTGGCGGGCACCGTGATGCTGCGCGCCGAGGCCCTGCGCGTCACCACCGCCGACGGCACGGTGACCGCCACCCGGTCGCCGGTGCTCGTCCTGGTGCGGGGGAGGGACTCGGCGGCCGGGCCGCCGGCGGAGTGGCTGGATCTGCTGCCCACCACCCGGCTGCGGCTCCGGGCGCGGCTCCTGCCACCTCGGGACGACGGGGCCGGGAACCGCGACATCGCCGCCGTCCTGAGGGTGAGCACCGGCGGGCCGCCCACGGTGACCGCGGGGCCGACGGCCCTCCAGCGCACCGCCGGAGAGCTGCGATCCGGGCTGCGGGAGGCCAGTGACGGGCTGCCCGGCGACGCGCGGGCGCTGCTGCCCGGGCTGGTCGTCGGGGACACCTCGCGCGTTCCGGCCGACCTCGACGCCGCCTTCCGGGCCGCCGACATGCTCCATCTGCTGGCGGTCAGCGGGGCGAACCTCGCGATCCTGCTGGTGCTGCTCATCGGACCACCGGGCAGAGCCGTACGCGCCGAACGCCGGGGCATGGCACCCAGGCTGGGGATGTCGCTGCGCGCCACCGCCGTCGCCGGAGCACTGCTCACCCTCGCCTTCGTGGTGGTCTGCCGCCCCGAGCCCAGCGTGCTGCGGGCAGCGGCCTGCGGGCTGATCACCATCGCCGCGATCGGTACCGGACGGCGGCGGTCCCTGCTGCCGGCCCTGGCCGCCGCCGTACTGCTGCTCGTGCTCTGCGACCCGTGGCTGGCCCGCGACTTCGGCTTCGTCCTCTCGGTCCTGGCCACCGGCTCGCTGCTCACCGTCGCCCCCCGCTGGAGCGAGGCCCTGCGCCGCCGGGGCGTGCCGGGCAGGCTCGCCGAGGCGCTGGCGGCGGCGGCAGCCGCGCAGGCGGTGTGCGCGCCCGTGGTCGCGGTCCTCGCGGCCCACGTCAGCCTGGTGGCGATCCCGTGCAACATGCTGGCCGAGTTCCTGGTCGCGCCCGCCACCGTGCTCGGCTTCGCGGCCCTGCTCACGGCGCCTCTGGCGCCGCCGGCGGCCGAGTGGCTGGCCCGGCTGGCGGGCTGGCCCACCGGGGCCGTCGCCGCCATCGCCCGGGCGGGGGCCTCCCTGCCCGGAGCCGAGATCGACTGGCCCGGCAGCTGGACCGGCGCGCTGCTGCTGGCCGCGCTCACCGCGGCGGTGGTCCTGACCGCCCGTCACCTGGTACGGCACCGGTGGCTGTGCGCGGCCTGCGCCGTGCTGCTGGCACTGGCGGTCCTGCGCCCCGCCCCGCTGGTCCGTCCGCTCACCGGCTGGCCGCCACCGGGATGGCGGCTGGCGGTCTGCGACGTGGGTCAGGGGGACGCGCTGGCACTGGCGGCCGGGGAGGGCGCGGCCGTGGTCGTCGACGCCGGTCCCGAGCCGGAGACGGTGGACCGCTGCCTGCGCACCCTCGGTGTCACCGCCATCCCCCTGCTGGTGCTCACCCACTTCCACGCCGACCATGTCGCCGGGCTGGCCGGGGTGCTACGGGGCCGTGCGGTCGGGGCGATCCAGACCACCACCCGGAGCGAGCCGGCCGGGCAGGCGGCGGCGGTACGGCGCGAGGCCGCCCGCGCGGGAGTGCCGGTGGTCGGGGCGGGCCCGGGGGAGCGGCGCCGCATCGGCGACCTGTCCTGGGAAGTGCTCTGGCCCCGTCGGCCGCCGCCGCCCGGACCGCCCTCCGCCTCGGGCGAGGACGCCAACGACGCCAGTGTCACCCTCCTCGTCCGCACGGCCGGCCTGACCGTCCTCCTCCCCGGCGACCTCGAACCCCCGGCGCAGCGCGGCCTGCTGACGGCACGCCCCGACCTGCCCGCGGTGGACGTCCTCAAGGTGGCCCACCACGGCTCCGCCCATCAGGAACCGGCCCTGCTGGAACGGCTGCGCCCCCGGGTGGCCCTCGTCTCCTGCGGAGAGGACAACCCCTACGGGCATCCGTCCCCGGGGCTTCTTTCCGGACTGCGTGCCCTGGGCTCCGCCGTTGTGCGCACCGACACCCACGGCTCCCTGGCCGTCACCGCGGACGGGACGGTGGCCGCGTCGGGCTGAAGGGCCGCCGGGGCGGCCGACGGCGCGGCGAGGGCCGTCTCCCGCTCCGGCTCACGGACCGAAGGACCGTCAGTGCGTGAGCCATCACCCGTCGCGCATCAGCTCCCGGTCGGCCGGTTCGTTCTCCTCGCGCCAGGCCAGCAGCCCCTCCGGCCGCAGCCGGAGGTGGACCCATCCGGGCCTCCCGCGCGGATCCCGGCCCAGCTTCGCGGCGAACGCGTCCGCCTCCCGCCCGGGTATTCCGTTTCCGGCCCGGGCCGTGGCGTGCCAGAGTCGGACGGTGGACACATCCCGACGCGACCTGCTGCGCCGCCGGTTCGACCTGACCTGGGCGCTGTTCGAGTACCACCTGGAACGCCTGGAGCCCGAGGACTTCCTCTGGGAGCCCGCTCCCCGGCAGTGCTGGACGGTGCGCCCGGACGCGGGAGGCAAGTGGGTGCCGGACTGGGCGGACACCGAGCCCGATCCCGTCCCGGTCCCCACGATCGCCTGGCTGAGCTGGCACATCGGCTGGTGGTGGGGCACGGCGTCCGACCACGCGCGGGGCCGGACGCCGCGCGGGCGCGGCGACATCGTCCGGCCGGGCGAGGGGAAGGCCGCCGTCGAGCGGCTGCGCGGTCTGCGCACGCACTGGCTGGAAGTGCTGGAAGGCCTCACCGAGGCAGGCATGGACGCCGCCGCCCCTTTCCCGTGGCCGGACGGGGCCGGGTACACGGTCGCCGACATGGCGGCGTGGGTGAACTCCGAGCTGATGAAGAACGCCGCCGAGATCGGCCAGCTCCGGATGCTGCGCGCCGCGTCCCCCGGCTGAGGCGGTCCGCCTCCGGGCCCGTTCGCCCCTACTCCCGCCCCCGCCGGCCTCAGTCCCTTTCCAGCCAGCCGTCGTACTCGGCGGCGAGGGCGTCCAGTCCGGCCGGGTCGTACGCGCCGCCCGGATCGTCGAGGACGATCAGCCACTGGGCGTCCTCCGCGTCGTCCTCGCCCGCCAGCGCCTCGCGGACCGGCCGCGGCTCCTCCGCCAGGCCGAGCCGTTCGGTGATCTCCTCGGCCACCTCCTGCGCGGCGTCGCGGTCGGGGAGCACCAGGATGTGTCGTACGTGGTCCACCGCGCCATTGTGCGACAGCCGCCGGGGCGGCCGGCGGACAGGCCCGGACTGCCGCGGTGGCCCCCGGCGGTGGCCCCGGCGCGGCCGGGGCTGTCGGCGGCTCGTGGGATGCTGGTGCGCGATGGCCGGTAAAACCAGGAAGTCCTCGACCGACGACCCCCTCGCCCCCGTCACGCTCGCGGTGGGCCAGGAGGATCTGCTGCTCGACCGCGCGGTGCGCCGGGTGACCGACGCGGCCAGGGCCGCCGACGCCGACACCGACGTGCGCGAACTCGCCCCCGCCGACCTGCGGCCCGGCACGCTGGCGGAGCTGACCAGCCCGTCCCTGTTCGCCGAGCGCAAGGTCGTGGTCGTCCGGGACGCGCAGGACCTCGCCGCCGACACGGTCAAGGACGTCAAGGCGTATCTGGGTTCACCGGCCGAGGAGATCACCCTGGTGCTGGTGCACGCGGGCGGCGCCAAGGGCAAGGGGCTGCTGGACGCCGCCCGCAAGGCGGGTGCGCGCGAGGTCGCCTGCCCGAAGATGACCAAGCCCGCCGACCGGCAGGCGTTCGTGCGCGGCGAGTTCCGCGCCGCCGGGCGCTCGGCGACACCGGAGGCATGCCAGGCGCTGGTGGAGATCCTCGGCAGCGATCTGCGTGAACTGGCCAGTGCCTGCTCCCAGCTCACCGCCGATGTCGAGGGCACCATCGACGAGGCGATCGTGGCCCGCTACTACAGCGGGCGTGCCGAGGCGTCCAGCTTCACCATCGCCGACCGGGCGGTGGAGGGCAGGCTGCCCGAGGCGCTGGAGGCGCTGCGCTGGTCGCTGTCCACGGGTGTGGCCCCGGTGCTGGTCACCAGCGCCCTGGCCCAGGGGGTGCGGGGCATCGGGAGGCTGATGTCGGCCCCGCGCGGGATGCGCCCCGGCGACCTGGCCCGTGAGCTGGGCATGCCGCCGTGGAAGATCGACCGGGTCCGCCAGCAGATGCGCGGCTGGTCGGCGGGCGGTGTGTCGGCGGCGCTGCGCGCGGTGGCCGAGGCCGACGCGGCGGTCAAGGGCGGCGGGGACGATCCGGAGTACGCCCTGGAGAAGGCCGTCATCACCATCGCCCGTGCGGCCCGCTCCCGCTGAGGCGGGGCGTGAGAAGCGGCGCGCGGGAGTGCGTGCGGAACGCGTACTGCCCGCCGTGGGGGATCACGGCGGGCAGTACGCGTCAGGCTCTCGGCCCGGAACTTCTCGGTGCGCCGCACCCGCGTGGCGAACGCAGGCCGCGTGCGGCGCGGTGGGCCGGCACGGAGCGGTGAGAGGGTCCGCTGGAGTCCGTCCCGGCACCGGGGTGGGGCCGCCGGCAGACGGCCCGGGGGCTTCAGCCCTTGAGAGCGGAGACCTTCTGGGCCAGCGCCGACTTCTTGTTGGCGGCCTGGTTCTTGTGGATCACGCCCTTGCCGGCGGCCTTGTCCAGCTTCCGGCCGGCCACGCGCGCGGCCTCGACGGCCTTCTCGGCGTCACCGGCGGCGATCGCCTCACGGGTGCGGCGGATCGCGGTCTTCAGCTCGGACTTGACCGCCTTGTTGCGCTGGCGGGCCTTCTCGTTGGTCTTGATCCGCTTGATCTGGGACTTGATGTTCGCCACGAAGGAGCCTTCTCGGGTGTGATGAGGTGTGATTCGGTGTCCCGTCGTCTCCCCGTGCGGTCCCGTCGCATCCGTTCGCGCGCCGGGCCCCGCGCGAGGGCGTTGAGACACAGTCGCCCAGGCTACCAGCAGGCCTGATCGGCTCCCAAACCGGACCGTAAGCGCCACTCATGGGACGATGGGGGAGACGTACCGATCCGAGCCATGACCCGACAGGACCCTGCGTGCCCGCGACCCCATCGAACGTGCCGGAGCCGAGCCGTACCGACCCGGCGCTGATCCGCAACTTCTGCATCATCGCGCACATCGACCACGGCAAGTCGACGCTCGCCGACCGGATGCTCCAGCTCACCGGTGTCGTCGAGCAGCGCCAGATGCGCGCCCAGTACCTCGACCGCATGGACATCGAGCGCGAGCGCGGCATCACGATCAAGTCCCAGGCGGTCCGCCTGCCGTGGGCCCCCACCGAGGGCGAGGACAAGGGGACGGCCCACATCCTCAACATGATCGACACCCCCGGGCACGTCGACTTCACCTACGAGGTGTCCCGCTCGCTGGCCGCGTGCGAGGGGTGCATCCTCCTGGTCGACGCCGCCCAGGGCATCGAGGCCCAGACGCTCGCCAACCTCTACCTGGCGATGGAGAACGACCTCACGATCATCCCCGTCCTCAACAAGATCGACCTTCCGGCCGCCCAGCCGGAGAAGTTCGCCGCCGAGCTGGCGCACCTCATCGGCTGCGACCCGTCGGAGGTGCTGAAGGTCTCCGCCAAGACCGGTGAGGGCGTCGAGGCGCTGCTGGACGAGGTCGTGCGGCAGGTCCCGGCCCCGGTCGGCGTCGCGGACGCCCCCGCCCGCGCGATGATCTTCGACTCGGTCTACGACGCCTACCGCGGCGTCGTGACGTACGTGAAGGTCGTCGACGGCAAGCTCTCCAGGCGCGAGCGCATCCAGATGATGTCGACCGGCGCCGCCCACGAGCTCCTGGAGATCGGCACCAACAGCCCGGAGATGCTGCCCGCCGACGGCCTGTCCGTCGGTGAGGTGGGCTATCTGATCACCGGTGTGAAGGACGTGCGCCAGTCCAAGGTCGGCGACACCATCACCCAGTTCTCCAAGGGGGCCACCGAGCCGCTGGGCGGCTACAAGGACCCCAAGCCGATGGTGTTCTCCGGCCTGTATCCGCTGGACGGGTCGGACTACCCCGAGCTGCGCGACGCCCTGGACAAGCTCCAGCTCAACGACGCCGCGCTGGTCTACGAGCCGGAGACGTCCGCCGCCCTCGGCTTCGGCTTCCGCGTGGGCTTCCTCGGCCTGCTGCACCTGGAGGTCATCCGCGAGCGCCTGGAGCGCGAGTTCGGACTCGACCTGATCGCCACCGCGCCCAACGTGGTCTACCGCGTGGACATGGAGGACGGCACCGAGCACATCGTCACCAACCCCAGCGAGTACCCGACGGGCAAGGTCGCCCAGGTGCACGAGCCGGTCGTCCGCGCGACGGTGCTGACGCCGAACGACTTCGTCGGCGCCGTGATGGAGCTGTGCCAGTCGCGGCGCGGCAACCTGCTGGGCATGGACTACCTGTCCGAGGACCGCGTCGAGCTGCGCTACACCCTTCCGCTGGCGGAGATCGTCTTCGACTTCTTCGACGCGCTCAAGTCCAAGACCCGCGGTTACGCCTCGCTCGACTACGAGCCGACCGGCGAGCAGACCGCCGACCTGGTCAAGGTCGACATCCTGCTGCACGGCGACAAGGTGGACGCCTTCTCCGCGATCGTCCACAAGGACAAGGCGTACAGCTACGGGGTCAGGATGGCCTCCAAGCTGCGCGAGCTCATCCCCCGCCAGCAGTTCGAGGTGCCCATCCAGGCCGCCATCGGCTCGCGCGTCATCGCCCGCGAGACTGTCCGCGCCATCCGCAAGGACGTGCTCGCCAAGTGCTACGGCGGCGACATCTCCCGTAAGCGGAAGCTGCTGGAGAAGCAGAAGGAGGGCAAGAAGCGCATGAAGGTGGTGGGCCGGGTGGAGGTCCCGCAGGAGGCCTTCATCGCCGCGCTCTCCTCGGACTCCGACGGCGGAGGCGACGCCAGGGGCAAGAAGTAGGTCCCGCCCGGACCCGGCCGCCCGGACCCGGTTGCACGGGCCGGCACGCGGGCGGCAGCCGCGGGACGGAGCGTCCGCTGGGCGTCCGCGGACCCGCACGGGTCCGCGG
>NZ_JBXUOY010000263.1:0-7053 GCF_057196705.1 Streptomyces sp. ATLC9
CCGCCGGGCCGTTCCGTACGGCCCGGCGGGAAACGGTGCGCCGTGTGCTCCTCTCACCCCACGGGGCGGCTACCGCGCGTGAGCGGTCACCTCACGGGGGTGAAGTCCCGTGCGCCGAGGAAGTCCGGGCGCGGGACGGGCGCCGCGAACGGCTCCACCGCGGTGTTCTCCACGCTGTTGAAGACGATGAAGACGTTGCTCCGCGGGTAGGGGGTGATGTTGTCCCCGGAACCGTGCATGCAGTTGCAGTCGAACCAGGTCGCCGAACCGGGCTTGCCCGTGAACAGGCGGATGCCGTGCTCACCGGCCAGCCGGGTCAGCGCCTCGTCGGACGGCGTACCCGCGTCCTGCATCTGCAGGGACTTCTTGTAGTTGTCCTTCGGCGTGGCGCCCTCGCAGCCGAGGAACGTCCGGTGCGAACCGGGCATGATCATCAGGGCGCCGTTGGTCTCGTAGTTCTCGGTCAGGGCGATCGAGACGGAGACCGTCCGCATGTTCGGCAGGCCGTCCTCGGCGTGCCAGGTCTCGAAGTCGGAGTGCCAGTAGAACCCCGAGGCCCCGAAGCCCGGCTTGACGTTGATCCGGCTCTGGTGGACGTACACGTCCGAGCCCAGGATCTGACGGGCGCGGCCCACCACCCGCGGGTCCCTCACCAGGCCGGCGAAGACCTCGCTGATCTTGTGGACCTCGAAGACGGAGCGGATCTCCTGGGACTTCGGCTCCACGATCGAACGCTCGTCCGCCCGGATCAGCGGGTCCGAGACCAGCCGGTTCAGCTCCCGGTTGTAGATCTCCACCTCATCGGGGGTGATGAGCTGGTCGATCGCCAGGAAGCCGTCCCGGTCGAAGGACTCCAGGTCCGCGGTCTCGATCGGTCCCGGGGTGCCGGGAGCGGACCACACCGTGGGGTCCTGCCGGGGGGTGATCACCTCGGAGGCGCCCCGGGTCGGGTAGAGGTCTGCGGTGCGTTCGGGTGCGGTGGTCATGGTTCTGCCTTCCTCTCCTCATCGTGCGGCCCTGTACCCGCGTATGGCCGCTTCGCCGCGGGTTCTCTCGCCAGGGCCTCCCGTGTGGTCTCGGCTGACGTCCCGCACCGGCCCGTCTGGCTCGGCCGGTGCGGGACGTCAGCTCTCGTCCGGTTCGGTGAGCAGGGGGTAGACGCCGTTCTCGTCGTGGTCCTCGCGGCCGGTGACCGGCGGGTTGAAGACGCAGACGCAACGGAAATCCGTCTTGGGACGAAGTGTGTGCTTCTCGTGCCCGTCCAGCAAGTACATGGTGCCGGGGGTGATCCAGTGCTTCTCGCCGGTCTCGTCGTTGGTGAGCTCGGCCTCGCCCTCCACACAGAGGACGGCCTCCACGTGGTTGGCGTACCACATCGAGGTCTCCGTGCCCGCGTAGAGCACGGTCTCGTGCAGCGAGAAGCCCACACGCTCCTTCGCGAGCACGATCCTCTTGCTCTCCCAGGTTCCGGAGGCGGACCTGACGTGGCGGTCGGTGTCCTCGATTTCCTGTAGCGATCGGACGATCACGGTGAAGTGGTGCCTTTCCGGTCAGAGGCCCATCCGCGGAAAAGCCTGCGGGATGGGCCGTTCGGGTGGTGCGTGCGGCGACCGGACGCCCCCGGCGCCGGAACGGGCGCCGGGGACGGGCGGTGCCGCGGGTGTCAGGCGGTCTCGCGGACCGCGCGGGCCAGGGTGCGCAGGCCCTCGTCCAGCTCCTCGGGGGAGATCGTCAGCGCCGGAAGCAGCTTGACGACCTCGCTCTCGGGGCCGGAGGTCTCGATGAGCAGTCCGAGCTCGAAGGCACGGGAGGCCACGGAGCCGGCACGGGCCTTGTCGTGGAACTCCATGCCCCACACCAGGCCGCGGCCTCGGACGTCGGCCACCTCCTCGGGGTGCTCGGCGGCGATGGCGCGCAGGGCGGCCTCGACCTGCTCGCCGCGTGCGAGCGTCTGCTTCTCCATCTGCCCGTCGGCCCAGTAGGTATTCAGGGCCGCGGCGGCGGTGACGAAGGCGGGGTTGTTGCCGCGGAAGGTGCCGTTGTGCTCGCCGGGCTCCCACACGTCCAGCTCGGGCCGGAACAGGGTCAGCGCCATCGGCAGCCCGTAGCCGCTGATCGACTTGGAGACGGTGATGATGTCGGGGGTGATCCCGGCCTCCTCGAAGGAGAAGAAGGCGCCGGTGCGGCCGCAGCCCATCTGGATGTCGTCGACGATCAGCAGCATGTCCTGGCGCTCGCACAGGTCGGCCAGGGCGCGCAGCCACTCGGCCCGGGCGACGTTGATGCCGCCCTCGCCCTGCACGGTCTCGACGATCACGGCGGCCGGCCGGTTCAGGCCGGAGCCGGAGTCCTCCAGCAGGCGCTCGAACCACAGGAAGTCCTCGACCTTGCCGTCGAGGTAGCGGTCGAACGGCATCGGGGTGCCGTGCACCAGGGGGACGCCGGCGCCGGCGCGCTTGAAGGCGTTGCCGGTCACCGCCAGGGAGCCCAGGGACATGCCGTGGAAGGCGTTGGTGAAGGAGACGATCGACTCCCGGCCCTTGACCTTGCGGGCCAGCTTCAGGGCCGCCTCGACGGCGTTGGTGCCGGTCGGGCCGGGGAACATCACCTTGTGGTCCAGGCCGCGCGGCTGCAGGACCACCTTCTGGAAGGTCTCCAGGAAGGCGCGCTTGGCCGTGGTGGACATGTCCAGGCCGTGGGTGACGCCGTCGCGCTCCAGGTAGTCCAGCAGGGCGCGTTTGAGGACCGGGTTGTTGTGCCCGTAGTTCAGTGATCCGGCGCCGGCGAAGAAGTCGAGGAACGCGTGGCCGTCCTCGTCGTACATGTGGCTTCCGCGCGCCCGGTCGAAGACGGTGGGCCAGCCGCGGCAGTAGCTGCGCACCTCGGATTCGAGGGTCTGGAAGATGCTCAGGTCGGGCTGGGTGATGGTCACGGCGATCTCCTGGGAGATGGATTGCGGGAGGAGTGAGAAGTCTTCAGGGTGCCGGGGCGCGGTGCGGCGCGCCGCGCGGCGGTCAGCCGCCGGCGGCGGCCGGTGCGGTCGCTGCGGAGGCCAGGGTGGGAACGGGCCCGATCCGGTACAGCACCTCGGGCTCGTGCCCCTCCTCCGGGAACAGCGCGCCCTCGAAGAGGACGTCGCGCCGCACCGGTGCGCCGTGGCGCTCCGCGTAGGAGGTGAACAGTCGGTTGGAGGCGGTGTTGTCAGGGGTGATCGTCGTCTCGATCCCGTCGATGCCCAGTTCCTCGGCGGCGCGGGTGGTCAGCCCGTCGAGCATCGCCGCGGCGAGGCCGCGTCCGCGCTGCCCGTGGTCGACGGCGACCTGCCAGACGACCAGGGTCCGCGGGTGCCGCGGCCGGACGTAGCCGGTTATGAAACCGACCGGCTCACCGTCGCCGTCGCGCGCCACCACCGAGGTGGCGGCGAAGTCGCGGCACCACAGGAGGTAGCTGTAGGAGGAGTTGAGGTCGAGGACCCGGGAGTCGCGCGCGATCCGCCAGATCGCTGCGCCGTCCTCCACGCGGGGCGCGTCGAGCTTCAGTCCCTCCGGCATTTCGATGGTCTTTCTGTGGGCACCTGCATGGTCTGCTTGTGCGGCGGTCATGCAAATCCAATTTACCCAGAGCGAACTCAAATCACATCGAGGTCAGGGGTTACGCGGACGCGCTTCGTGTGTTATCGCGCGCAGGTGCGCACGCGCACGGAGGGCGATGCGTTATGCCTGGTGTGCCCCGTATTTTCCGGGCAAAAGGGAAGTGGTGTTGAGTCCGTCACAGATCCATAACGAGCGCGGAACGTGTCCGAAATACGCGGTTCGCCGATGTCAAATCTTAGTGTTTAAGGACCGCGTGAGCGGGCATAAGCGTACGGGATTCTATTCAGATGGAATGCCCGTAAATTCATCTTCGATTCATGGAAGATATCCCGGTGAAACCGGATCGTGAGGTTCTTCGGGGAACTCGGCGGAAGCCCCGGGCCGGCGGACGTCCCGCCCCGCGGGTTCGGTGTGCGGCGTCCGCGTGCTCTCGTGCGCGCGGTCGGAGCCCGTCCGGGCCGGCGTCAGCATCCGCTCCAGTTCGGCGATGCCGCGCGAGGTCTGGCTCTTGACGGTGCCGACCGAGATGCCCAGGGTTCGGGCGGTCTCCCTCTCCGACAGGTCGAAGGCGTGCCGCAGCACGACACAGGCCCGCTTGCGCAGCGGCAGCCGGGCGAGCGCCTCGCGCACGTCCAGCACCGCGGGCACGTCCGGATCGTCGACGCGGTCGGGCCGCTGGGACCAGAACAGGGCGATCCGGCGGCGCTCGCGCACCAGGCTGCGCAGCCGGGTGCGCGCCATGGAGACGACCACGTTCCGCGCGTACGCCGACGGATGCCCGTCCGCGCGCACGCTCTCCCACCGGCGCCACACCGCGACGAGTGCGTCGGCGGCGAGGTCGTCGGCCCCCTCGGGATCGCTCAGGAGCAGATAGGCGAGGCGGGACAGATCGGCGTAGTGCCGGTCGAAGAAGGCGTGGAACTCTTCGGCGGGGGCGTCCACGCGACCTCCTCAGGGCTGACGGGTCCTGTGAAGCGGTGCGCCACGACCCCCTGCGGCTGCGTGAGCGTAGCAGGGGACTCGTACAGTGCGGCATATGAGCGAGCGCGGGAATTTCCACATCCGGGGACGGGTCCTGACCGGGCCCGGCCCCGACGACGTCCGAGACCAGATGTGGGTCGTGGACGGGCGGATCACCTACGAGCGGCCCACCGGGCCGCTGGAGACGGTCACGGTCGAGGGCTGGGTGCTGCCCGGGCTGGTGGACGCGCACTGCCACGTCGGACTCGACGCCCACGGCGCCGTCGACGAGGCCGCCAGCGAGAAGCAGGCGCTCACCGACCGCGACGCCGGGACGCTGCTCATCCGGGACGCCGGGTCGGCGGCCGACACCCGGTGGATCGACGGCCGCGAGGACCTGCCGCGCATCATCCGGGCCGGCCGCCACATCGCCCGCACCAGGCGCTACATCCGCAACTACGCCCACGAGATCGAACCCGGGGACCTGGTGGCCTACGTGCGGCGCGAGGCGCGGCGCGGCGACGGCTGGGTCAAGCTCGTCGGCGACTGGATAGACCGCGAGCGGGGCGATCTGGCCGCCTGCTGGCCGCGCGGCGCGGTGGAGGCCGCCATCGCCGCCGCCCACGAGGAGGGCGCGCGGGTCACCGCCCACTGCTTCGCCGGGGAATCACTGCGCGACCTGGTGGAGGCCGGGATCGACTGCGTCGAGCACGCCACCGGTCTGACCGAGGAGACCATCCCGCTCTTCGCCGAGCGGGGCGTCGCCATCGTCCCCACCCTGGTCAACATCGCGACCTTCCCCCGGCTGGCCGAGGGCGGCGAGAAGAGGTTCCCCCGCTGGGCCGACCACATGCGGCGGCTCCACGAGCGCCGCTACGACACCGTGCGCGCGGCGTACGACGCGGGCATCCCGGTCTTCGTCGGCACGGACGCGGGCGGCTCGCTGCCGCACGGGCTGGTCGCCGACGAGGTCGCGGAGCTGGTGGCGGCGGGCATCCCGCCGCTGGACGCCCTGTCCGCGACCACCTGGGCGGCCCGTGCCTGGCTGGGACGCCCGGGGCTGGAGGAGGGTGCCGAGGCGGACCTGGTGGTGTACGAGGCGGACCCGCGGGCCGACGTACGGGTGCTGGCCGCGCCGCGGGCGGTGCTGCTCAGGGGGCGTCCCGTCGGGTGAGGGGCGTGTGCCGCGCCTGTCCGCGTCGCAGAGGGATAGACAGTACCCAGGATTCGCGAATCGAAAACTGCACCTGGTGTGACTCTTTCGAGTGAACTAACGCTATGTATTCGCTCTTTCGCTCTACGTGGGTCAACAATGGCGTGGTCTCAGTCACCGGTGCGGGCGATGTCCCCTCTTGGCCGCCGGTGACGTCATGCAATCCGTGGGGGTTTCACCTGTGAACAAGTCTGTCTACGGCCTGCTCGCCGCCGCCGCTCTGGTGGGGGTCACCGCCGCGCCCGCGAACGCCGCCGGCGACGAGGGCTCGGCGAGTGCGGCCGTACTCCGGGCGAACCTGGAGGTCTCCCTGCTCAAGGGCGGCGCCGCCGTACCGCTGGACATCGAGCTCAACTCGGTCAGGGCTCCCAGGAGCGCCGACGAGACCCTGCTGGAAGCCCGGGTGGACGGTGCGAACGGCGGAAAGCCGTTCACCATGCTGGACGCGGAGGCCGCCACCTCGAGGGCGACGGTGGAGGAGGGGAAGGCCGAGGGGTACTCCAACCTGACCGAGGCCAAGGTGTACCTGCCCGGGACGGCGAAGAGGATTCCTGGTACGAAGCCGCTCGTCCACGTCGAGAAGGTCACCTCCGAGGCCGTGTGCGAGGCCGGTGCCGAACCGGACGCGCGGTCCCTGTTCGTCGGCGAGGTCAGGGTGCTCGGCAAGAAGGTCGCGGTGACGGCCGGCGGCACCACCTCGGTCCGGGTGGACGGCGTGGGCACGGTCGAGCTGAAGCCGGCCGAGACCGTGACCACCAGCCGTACGGCCGCCGCCACCGCGCTGAGGCTGGACATCGCGGTGGACCCGGCGAACCTGGGCGTGGCCGGGGTCAAGGGCCGGGTGACGCTGGTGGAGGCGGCCTGCGAGACGCCCGGCGGCGAGGGAGGCGGCAACGGCGGTTCCACCGGGGGCGGTTCCACCGGCTCCACGGAAGGCGGTTCCTCCGGGGGCGGTTCCACCGGCTCCACCGACGGTGGCTCCGCCAGTGGCGGCGGTTCCACCGCGGGCTCCGGCACCGGCGGCTCCACCGATGGTTCCACCGGGGGCTCGACCGGCGGCGACAGCGGCTCGGCCGGTTCCTCCGGCTCCGCCGACGGCGAGGAGAACGACCCGCGGCCGCAGACCGGTCCGCAGCCGTCCGGCGGGAAGCCCGACGGCAGTCTCGCCGAGACCGGCGGCAGTTCGGCCACGCCGTACATCGCCGGCGGGGCCCTGGCGCTCGTCGCCGCGGGCGGCGGGCTGCTGATGCTGCGCCGCCGTGCCTCCGGCGCGGCCGACGCCTGACC
>NZ_JBXUOY010000264.1:0-7038 GCF_057196705.1 Streptomyces sp. ATLC9
GCGCCCGGCTGCGGCACGAGCGGGAGGTGGCCTCGGCGGTCGCCTCCGGCGCCCGGCAGCTGCTGGCTCATGTGGAGGTGTCGCTGGCGCGGGCGGGGGAGGAGCGGGAGGCCGCCCGGGGCGCCAAGGCCGAGCGGGAGCGCGAACTGTCCGCCGAGCGGGACCGGGGCCGGCAGCTGAAGGAGGAGCTGGACAAGCTCACCGACTCGGTGCACCGCGGCGAGGTGCTGGGCGCCGAGAAGCGGCTGCGGATCGAGCAGTTGGAGACGCGGTCCCTGGAGGAGCTGGGCGTGGAGCCGGCCGTGCTGGTCCGCGAGTACGGTCCCGGCCAGCCGGTGCCGCCGTCGCCTCCCGCCGAAGGGGAGCAGCTGCCGGATGACCCCGGTCACCCGCGCAACCGCCCGGTCCCCTTCGTCCGCGCCGAGCAGGAGAAGCGGTTGCAGGCGGCCGAGCGGGCGTACCGGCAGCTGGGCAAGGTGAACCCGCTGGCGCTGGAGGAGTTCGCGGCGCTGGAGGAGCGGCACCGCTTCCTCGGCGAGCAGCTGGAGGACCTGAAGAAGACCCGCGCGGACCTGCTGCAGGTGGTCAGGGAGGTGGACGAGCGGGTCGAGCAGGTCTTCACCGAGGCGTACCGCGACACGGCCCGCGAGTTCGAGGGAGTCTTCTCACGGCTGTTCCCCGGCGGCGAGGGGCGGCTGGTCCTCACCGACCCGGAGAACATGCTCACCACGGGCCTGGACGTCGAGGCCCGGCCGCCGGGGAAGAAGGTCAAGCGGCTGTCACTGCTGTCGGGGGGCGAACGCTCGCTGACGGCCGTGGCGCTGCTGGTGTCGATCTTCAAGGCCCGGCCCAGCCCGTTCTACGTCATGGACGAGGTCGAGGCGGCGCTGGACGACACCAACCTCCAGCGGCTGATCGGGATCATGAGGGAACTCCAGGAGAGTTCGCAGCTCATCGTGATCACCCATCAGAAGCGGACCATGGAGGTCGCCGACGTTCTCTACGGCGTCTCGATGCAGGGCGACGGGGTGTCCAAGGTCGTCAGCCAGCGGCTCCGCTGAGATCCCACCAGGGTGACACGGGGCAGGGCAGGCGGGGCGGAACGAGTTCAGTGTCTTCGCTCTTGCTTCGCTTCCCGAACGGAAAACGTTATCTGTTGGATCCGTCTCGGGCCTCTCTCATCTATTGACTTCAATTATTGAACGAATGGTCTCTGTATGGTCGGTTATGCCTTCAAGCGGCGGCATGCAGTTGTGCGTGCCGGGTAAAAGGCGGCAACCACTTGGCACCCCACCCGGCACCGCCGCCGGGGATCGCAGGAGTACACACCGTGACCAGCACCGAACAGGTGGGAACGGACGGCCCGGGCACCCCGGCCGTACGCCACCGGCACCTCAGGCACGTCGTCTTCATCGCCGTCGCGGCGGCGATGGGAGGCTTCCTCTTCGGATACGACAGTTCCGTGATCAACGGTGCGGTCGTCGGCATCCGCGGCAGATTCGACGTCGGCCCCGGCCTGCTCGCACAGGTCATCGCCGCGGCCCTGATCGGCGCCGCGATCGGGGCCGCCGTCGCGGGCCGGCTCGCCGACCGGCTCGGCCGTATCCGGGTGATGCAGATCGCCGCGGCGCTCTTCGCCCTCAGCGCCATCGGCTCCATGCTCCCCTTCACTCTGTGGGACCTGGCCTTCTGGCGGACCCTGGGCGGTGTCGCCATCGGCATGGCCTCCGTGATCGCCCCCGCCTACATCGCGGAGGTCGCTCCGGCCGGATACCGCGGCCGGCTCGCCTCCTTCCAGCAGGGCGCCATCGTGCTGGGCATCGCCGTCTCGCAGCTGGTCAACTGGGGTGTGCTCAACCTCGCCGACGGTGACCAGCGCGGGCAGCTGCTGGGCCTCGAGGCGTGGCAGCTCATGCTCGGCATCGAGATCGTCCCCGCCCTGCTCTACGGGCTGCTGACCCTGCGCATACCCGAGTCCCCGCGCCATCTCGTCGCCCTGGGACGCACGGACGAGGCCAGGGCCGTCCTCAAGGGGGTCGAGCCGGAGGGGACCGACCTGGACACCCGCGTCGCCGAGATCGAGGCGGGCATGCGCCGCGAGGGCAGGCCGAGCCCGCGCGACCTGATGGGCGGCCGCTTCGGCCTGCTGCCGATCGTCTGGGTGGGCATCGGCCTGTCGCTGTTCCAGCAGCTGGTCGGCATCAACGTGATCTTCTACTACAGCGCCTCGCTGTGGCAGTCGGTCGGCATCGACCCCGGCAGCTCGTTCTTCTACTCCTTCACCACCTCGATCATCAACATCGTCGGTACGGTGATCGCGATGCTCCTGGTGGACCGGATCGGCCGCAAGCCGCTGGCCCTGACCGGCTCCGCCGGCATGGCGCTCTCGCTCGCCGCGGCGGCCTGGGCCTTCTCCCACAAGAGCGGCACGGGCGAGGACATCGCCCTGCCCGACACCCAGGGCGCCGTCGCCCTGGTCGCCGCCCACTCCTTCGTGCTCTTCTTCGCCCTCTCCTGGGGTGTGGTGGTCTGGGTGATGCTCGGTGAGATGTTCCCGGGCCGCGTCCGCGCCGCCGCCCTCGGCGTCGCCGCCGGCGCCCAGTGGGTGGCGAACTGGCTGATCACCGTCACCTTCCCGAGCCTGTCGGACTGGAACCTCTCGGGCGCGTACGTCATCTACACGGCCTTCGCCGTGCTCTCGATCCCGTTCGTCCTCAAGTTCGTGCCGGAGACCAAGGGCAGGACGCTGGAGGAGATGGGCTGACCCGCTCCGCCCACGCGGCGACGAGCGCCGTTCCGGCCCGCCCCACGGGCCGGAACGGCGCTCGTCCGCGTCCTTGACCGATACTGGAACGCGTTGTGACTCCGGCTCCGAAGGAGCTTCTCGCTCGGCCCGAACGGCTCTGCGGCGGGCAGGCCCTGCCCGTGGCGCAGGTAACTCTTTAGGGAACCATGGACATCCTCATTCTCGTTGTCGTCATCGCCGTGGTCGCCGTCGTGGCGATCGGCGGACTGGTGGTCACCGGCGTCCGCAAGAAGAAGACGCCGCGGCTGGACCGCTCCGCCCCACCCCCGACCATCACCGCGCCCCCGGCCGAACCGCAGGTCGGTGAGGAGGCCGGGCCTCCCCGCGCGGAGGAACGCCGCACCATCGAAGAGGTCGAGCTGCCGCGGCCCCCGGTCGGGGCGACGGACGCGGAGGCGGCCGCACCCCCGCAGCCGGAAGCCCCCGAGATCGAGGTGCCCGCTCCCACCGCCGGACGCCTGGTGCGGCTGCGCGAGCGACTGTCGCGGTCCCAGAACACCCTGGGACGCGGTCTGCTCACCCTGCTCTCCCGCGACCACCTCGACGAGGACACCTGGGAGGAGATCGAGGACACCCTGCTCACCGCCGATGTCGGCGTCGCCCCCACCCAGGAACTGGTCGAGCGGCTGCGCGAGCGGGTGAGGGTGCTGGGCACCCGTACCCCCACCGAGCTGCGCGCGCTGCTGCGCGAGGAGCTGCTGGCCCTGATCGGCACCGACCTGGACCGCACCGTCCACACCGAGGGCGGTGTGTCCTCCGAGGGCGTGGTGCGGCCGGGCGTGGTGCTGGTCGTCGGAGTCAACGGCACCGGCAAGACCACCACCACCGGCAAGCTCGCCCGCGTCCTGGTGGCCGACGGCAGGTCGGTCGTGCTGGGCGCCGCCGACACCTTCCGCGCCGCCGCCGCCGACCAGCTCCAGACCTGGGGCGAGCGTGTCGGCGCCCGCACCGTACGCGGCCCCGAGGGCGGCGACCCGGCGTCGGTCGCCTTCGACGCGGTCAAGGAGGGCATCGTCGAGAACGCGGACGTGGTGCTCATCGACACCGCGGGGCGGCTGCACACCAAGACCGGCCTGATGGACGAGCTGGGCAAGGTCAAGCGGGTGGTGGAGAAGCACGGTCCGGTCGACGAGGTCCTGCTCGTCCTGGACGCCACCACCGGCCAGAACGGGCTGATCCAGGCCCGGGTCTTCGCCGAGGTCGTGGACATCACCGGCATCGTGCTCACCAAGCTCGACGGCACGGCCAAGGGCGGCATCGTCATCGCCGTCCAGCGCGAGCTGAACGTCCCGGTCAAGCTCGTGGGCCTGGGCGAGGGGGCGGACGACCTCGCGCCGTTCGAGCCGGAGGCGTTCGTCGACGCCCTGATCGGCGACTGACGAAACAGGCGGGCCGGGAAGGACACCGGACGCCCCGCCGCGCACGGCCGAGGCCGCGGCGGGGCCCCGAGCCCGGACCCGGGTCCGGATGCCCGCGGACCCCGAAGCGGTCAGGATCCGGGCAGCTCGCGGTGGCAGACGTACGCCAGGGTGCCCAGCAGCAGTCTGGCCTGCGGAGGACGGCCGGCCCTTTCCAGGGTGGGCGGTCGCAGCCACCGGACCGGGCCGAGCCCGCCCAGGTCGGAGGGCGGAGCGGTGACGTGGTCGCCCGGGCCGAGACCGCGCAGGTCCAGTACGGCGTCGTCCCAGCCCGTCCGGTACAGCAGACGGGGAAGACCGGCGGCGGCGCCGGTGGCCACGAAGAACCAGGCGCGGCCGTGCGGGGCGACGGCGACCGGCCCGAGCGGCAGCCCCATCCGCTCCAGCCGGGCCAGCGCACGGCGCCCGGCGGGCTCGGACACCTCGATGACGTCGAAGGCGCGGCCCACCGGCAGCAGCAGGGCCGCACCCGGGGCCCGGTCCCAGGCCGCGGTGGCCTCGTCCAGCGTCGCGCCGGCCGGCACCAGCAGCGACTCGTCCAGGGGGTGGGCGCCGGGGGAGGGGCATCCGGGGGCGCCGCAGGAGCACTCGATCCGGCCGCCGACGCGCGTGGCACGCGCCCCCGGGACCACGTCCCAGCCCCACAGACCGGTGTACTCGGCCACCGCGGTGCACATCGGGGCGCGGCGGTGGCGCCGGGTACCGGACCGCAACTCCCGGATCTCCCGGATCTCCCGGATGCTGCCGATTGTGAAGCCCATGCCCCCTCCAACGGGTCCCGCGCGCTCTTGGTTACGAAACCGTCGCACAGAGCGACGCCGGACGGTCCGGTTCGAAGCGGGGCGACGGGATCTGTATGAGGGGTGCGCCGGTCTTCGTGCGCCCCCGGTGTGCATCGCTTCAACCGGTTGTGGCCGTCCTGAGACAAGTGAACCGCGCGGAGTGCTGCTTGGGTTCACTCGAAGGGGTGGCGAATGGTGGCGGTTTTGCAATTTCACTCGCTGGATCGGTGATCGTAGGATTACTTTCGGTTCACACGGCGATGCAGAGGCAACGGAAGACGTCCGGCGTGCGCCTATCCCACAGGCATGCCGCGAGAGCATCCGGGGCAGGGCGCGTACGGGCCGAATGGGGGCGTTCCAGTGGGCGGCAACGGCAGCAGCGGCGGAGTCGGTACCGTCGGGAAGCGCCCGAACGGACAGTTCGCCTCGTGGTTCGCGCGCAGCGGCTGGTCCAAGGGCGAGCTGGCCCGGCAGGTGAACCGCCGGGCACGCCGGATGGGCGCGTACCACATCAGCACCGACACCTCCCGGGTGCGCCGCTGGCTGGACGGCGAGCAGCCCCGCGAACCGATCCCGCGGATCCTCTCCGAGCTGTTCTCCGAGCGCTTCGGCTGCGTGGTCGCCGTCGAGGACCTGGGGTTGCGCACCGCTCGCCAGGCGGCCTCCGACGGCGGCGTGGACCTGCCCTGGACGGGGCCGCAGACCGTGGCGATGATCAGCGAGTTCTCGCGCAGCGACCTGATGCTGGCCCGCCGGGGCTTCCTCGGAAACTCCCTGGGTATGGCCGCGGGCCCCGCGCTGATCGAGCCGATGCAGCGCTGGCTGGCGCCCGCCCCGGTCGCGCCGGCCCCCGGCGAGGGCTTCCCCGGCGCTTCGTCGGGGCCGGTCCCGGCCCGGGGCATCGGCGCACGGGGCGACCGCCGGCTGTCGGGCCCGGAGCTGGAACTGCTGGAGCAGACGATCGTGATGTTCCGCCGGTGGGACGCCCAGTGCGGGGGCGGGCTGCGGCGCAAGGCCGTCGTCGGCCAGCTCCACGAGGTCACCGACCTCCTTCAGGAGTACCACGCCGAGCCGGCGCGGCGGCGGCTGTTCCGCGTCACGGCCGAGCTGGCGGAGCTGGCCGGCTGGATGAGCTACGACATCGGACTCCAGCCGATCGCGCAGAAGTACTTCGTCCTCGCCCTGCACGCGGCCAAGGAGGCCGGCGACCGGCCGCTGGGCTCGTACGTGCTGTCCGGCATGGGCCGCCAGATGATCCATCTGGGCCGGCCCGAGGACGCGCTGGAGCTGGTCCACCTCGCGCAATACGGCGGCCGGGAGGACGCCACCCCCCGGACCCAGGCGATGCTCCACGCCGTCGAGGCGCGCGCGTACGCCAACATGGGACGGCCCGACAAGTGCCACAGGGCGGTGCGGATGGCCGAGGAGACCTTCGCCGAGGCCGCCCCCGGGGACGCCGATCCGGACTGGATCGGCTTCTTCTCCGAGGCCGAACTGAATGCCGAGAACGCCCACTCCTACCGCGACCTCGCCTATGTGGCGGGTCGCAGCCCGGCCTACCTCTCGCTCGCGCAGCCGGCGATGCGGCGGGCCGTGGACCTGTTCGGCCGTGAGTGCGGCGACGGCGGCGGCCACCAGCGCTCCTACGCGCTCAACCTCGTCGGCATGGCCACCGTCCACCTGCTGCAGCGCGAACCCGAGCAGTGCGCCGAGATGGCCGGCCGGGCGCTGGGAGTGGCGAAGCGCCTCCGCTCCGAGCGGGTCGACAACCGCATCCGCAAGACCGCGGCCACGGCGGCCCGCGAGTTCGGGGACATCGCGGAGGTCGTCCAGCTCACCGAGCGGCTCGCCGACGAGCTGCCCGGGAGCGGGGCCGTTCTCGCGGGCTGAACGGGTCCGCCCGCCCCGGTCCTCCCGCCGCCCGCCCCGGTCCTCCCGCCGTTCCTTCCCGGCCGCCCGCCGTACGGCCTCCGGGTTGTCATACGACCGTGCCGACAGGGCCGTCCCCCACCGGCCGGGCGCGGTCCTCGCG